>JBDTRS010000050.1:0-13878 GCA_039931575.1 Gaiellaceae bacterium | reverse complement strand
CCGCGAGCTGATGGAGCGCAAGCGGGACGAGGCTCTAGCCGTCATCAACGGCTAGAGCCATGCGGTAGGACACCGGTCCTAGAACGAAAGACACGACTTTCGTCCAATTGCGGTCGCCCCGCCCGCCGGCCATGCTCGGACGGTCAACGGGCTCGGCTGCCGGCAGCAGGAGCCATCCGAAGAAACGAGCGAAGGAGGCTCCGATGACGTGTCGCATCATGCTCACCTGCTTGGCCGCCGTCTGCGCTCTTGCGCTGAGCGCACCCGCTTTGGCGCACTCGCCGACGGCCGGCACCGCGAAGCTGTACGCGGACAACGTCGTCCTCGATTGGCGCTTCGGCGCCGACTACCCCGCTTGGGTCGATACAGCGGTCACGACGGCGCTCGAGAGCGACTATCCCAACCGTGCCTTCAACAACAGCCGCATGCCGACCTTCGCTTACTCGGCCCTCGGCTCCGGCGCCGTCGTGTTCTCGAACTCCGCTACCTCGCCCTGCACTGGAAATCCCGACTGGCTTCAGTGTGCGGCGGGCGGTGGAACCGACACCTGGCGCATCTACGTCCGCAACTTCCGGGCGGCTCCGCACGGGAGCTGGTGGTGGTTCAACGAAACGGGCGCGTGCCCGGCCGGGAAGACGTGCTGGGACATGCGTCGAGCGCTCGAGCACGAAATCCTGCACATCACCATGAGTGCCGACCACGACTCTCAGGGAGAGGCCAATACCGTCATGGGCTCCGTTAGTCCATGGCTTCCCAACGGCGGTTGGAACACGCACCACATCCAGCGATGTGACGAAGCCGCCGCGCAGTTGCTCTACGACCTGGCGAGCACTGCCGGCGTCTACGCCAACTGCTACGACCACATCGCCGGAGCGGTGGACGGGAAGCTCGAGAGCACGATCAGCATGGCCGGCACGAGTGCCTTCGCCTGCTCAGGTCAGGCGGTGGCAGTGAAGGGACGAGCTGCGATCCTCAACACGACCAACTACAAGCGGCTCGCGGACAACCCCCTCACAAACCGCACGGTTTGGTTCGACCGCAAGCTTCACTCAGGCGCGACGTGGACGCTGAACATCGCGTCGACGCTGGCGTCGAACGTGAGCGGGAATAATTGGACGAAGTCGTTTGCCGTCAGCACGCCGACGACGATCTCGTACGACTATCGCGCGCACTACGACGGCGAAGTCGGCGTCGACGACGACACGTCGCCCACGTTCACGATCACCTGGTCGCGGGCCTGCTGAAACCCACCCCGACGGAGGACGGCCCCCGGAAACTCCTCGGGGGCCGTTCCCCTATTCCGGGCCTCGGTCGGGAGCCGCCATGCTCTGGGCTGCCAGCACGGCCTGAACGCGGGAGCGGACACCCAGCTTCTCGAAGATGTGGCTGGCATGCACCTTCGTCGTCTTCTCGCTGATGAACAACCGCTGTGAGATCTCCGCGTTTCCCAAGCCTTCGCACATGAGGCGCAGGACCTCTTCCTCGCGCGCCGTCAGGAGAGGTCGCTCGCGACGATCGGGTCCCGGAATCTCGATGCCTGCCTCCGCCGCCAGGGCGTGGTCGTTCGCACTGCGAATGATCGGGCGCATCACCTCGAGCGCCTGCGCATCGTTTCCAAGAACGCCGAGGAGCGGCGGGTACGCTCGGTACGCGACGACCGCCGCGTCTGCGATTCCGGCTTCGGCCGCAGCGATGATGAGCCTGCCGGCCTCGTCGGCGGCGTCGGGCCTTCCCTCCAGGAGGCCCGCGATCAGGAACGCGAAGCGGGAGTAGAAACGACCTTCGACCCAACCTGTCAGCGCCTGGCTGGGTTGCGCTTCCGCACGGGCCCGCTCGGGGTCTCCGCCCGCGGCCGCCGCGATCGCGACGAGCCCTAGGAGCTCGCCCGCCGCCCACGCCGGCTCATCCAGGCCACCGCTCTGGCTCGTCTTGACGAGAAGACGCTCTGGTCTTCCGCTCATGACAGCAAGCTTTGCCGTCAGGATCCGTTGCTCCGAGGCGAGCGCCCGGTTGGTCCCGCCGTCGAGTTCTGCGATCTCCTTCAGCGTGCGCTGGGCGTCTTGGAGGCGGCGCAGCCCCATCTCGGCGGCCGCTCTCTGGCAAAGGCAGAACATCCGTCTCACGATCCCGAGGCGAAACTCGTCACAGGTAGCGAGTGACTTGGCGGCCAGCTCGAAGGCTGTTTCATAGTCAGCTCGCGCGGCAGCGAGATACGCCGCGTTGAGGAAGAAGATCGTTCTTACGGCCGGATCCGGGGTGCATGAGGCCGGCTCGATGAGAGGCGCGACGCTTTCCCACAGCCCGGCGAGCGAGCCTTCCTGCGACGCCCGGATTACTCGTCCAGGAACGAGCTTGATGCTCGCTTCGCGGTCCCCGCCTGCGAGCGCCTCGAGCTCGGTGACGAGGCCTCCGACGGCCGCGCTGTCGAGCTCTGCAGCAGGTGCCGTCGCCGCCCAGAGTGCGTCCTGCGCGTCGCGCGGGTCGAGCGCCGTGTCCCGTGCCATCAAGTAGCACTCGAGCGCCCGTTCGTCGTCAGACATGAGGTGTGAGGCCCATCCGGCGACGTACCACGCGCGTGATCTCCTCGGGTCCCCGGCCGGAAGATGCTCGGCGAGGTCGAGAGCTGCGGCAGCCGCCTCGGCGTAGCGATCGCGCCGCAGGAGGATTTCCGCACGGGCTAGCCCGAGCGCCGGCTCGCCGAGCGCGTGTGCACCGCAGGCGGAAAGCCACCGCTCGACCGTCTCGATGCGCCCGGCGTCCAAAAGCGACGACGAGGCTTCGGAGGCGATTGCCGTCGCAGTCTCGACGGCTCCACCCTCCAGCGCGAGCTCGAACGCTTCTTCGAGACGTCCGCCCAGCCGCGCATCCTCGACTGCTAGGGCACGCAGACGACCTTCGAGCTCGGGGTCCTCAGCCTCCAGCTTCTTCCGCAGGAACTCGCGCAAGAGCGGATGGAAGCGGAGCCCGCCGCCCACGACATCGTGCAGCACACCTTCCTCCTGGAGGCGGTTCAGCGCACCTTCCGCCTCCGCGAGGCCGAACACTTCGCGGGCCGACCGAAGGTCGATGCTCACAGGGACGGACGCCGCCAGCATGAACGACCGCACCGGCTCGGGCTCGCGGCGCAAGAACTCCTCGGCGAAGTAGCGGAACAGAGCATCGGCGAACTTTGCCTCGGGCAATCCCGCTGCGGCCGAGAGCCGTGCCAGCCCGATCAGCGCCGGCCAGCCCTCCGCCCGGTCGACCAGTGCCGAAACGGCCTCCTTCGGAATCTTGGCCAGCACCGCGCGGGCCTCCTCATTCGTCATCGCGAGCTGGTCGTCGACGATCTCCGTGACCTCGCCGTGGAGCGTCCGCCGGGCCGTCACCCACCCCGGGCGCTTGCGCGTGGTCACGAGGAGCTGCACCGGGGCAAGCTCGAGCAGTGCGGCAACGAACTCCTCGCTCGGGGCTGAGTCTGCGAGCTCGTGGTAGTCGTCGATGACGAGCCACGCCTCCGGGGGCCAGTCGCGCAGGTCCTCGGCCAGGAGCTCCGCCAGTGGCTGCGCCGCGGTCTCGGGAGACTGTGCGACCCGAAGTCGCTGCTCGAGCCGCTTCCCCGCAGCAGGGACGACCGCTTGCGCGACCCGCGCCAACTCGACCGAGAAGGTCGCCAGATCAGCAGAGGAAGAAGACGCCGTGTACCACGCCGCTCGCTTCCCTTCGGTCCACTCGATCGCAGCGGTGGTCTTTCCATAACCAGCTGGGGCAGAGAGAACGATCGCTCGTCCCGGGGCCTGATCGAGCAGCTCGGTGACACGCGGCCGCCGCACATGACCGGGCGGCAGAAGCCTCGGTTTCGGCGCTTGGGAGGCGGTGGTCACAGCCTCCGAGGTTAGGGGAATCTGGAAGCCAGGGCGAGGCCCTAGCCGTCAGCAACGGCCAGAGCCCCGCTCCCCCTCTTTTCTAACCCTTCTTGGCGAAGAAGATGTCGGAGCCGATCCGCCCGTCTGCCTGCGGCACCAAGGTGGCGCCGAAGAACGGCAGGAACTTGGTTCCCGTGACGCCGAGCCCCTGATAGTCGCCGAGGAAGAAACCGCCCGCGTTGGCGGCGGCGGCATGGTCGAAGTCGGGCGCGACGCGACGGCTCGGCGCGAAGGTACGGCCGCCGTCGGTCGAGAACGCAATCCACTCGCTTGTCGTGTAGGTCGCGTCCCTCTGCGTCGCGTCATTCCGGAGGTCGTAGTAGAGGACCCCGACTCGACCGTTCCCGTCGACCTTGACCGTGGGCGTAAACGCTCCCTGCGCTTCGAGCGGCGTGTCATTCACCTGCACGGGCGCGCTCCAGGTCCGCCCCTGGTCGGAGGACGACGTCAGCAGGATGTCGTCGCGCTGCTTTCCCGAGAAGCGCGAGTCCTGCCAGACGGCGTAGAGCTTCCCGTTGCGCCGGTCGACCGACGCATTCGGAACGCCGTCCCCGCCTCGAATGCCGGGAATCCCGACCGGCTTCTCGTCGAACGGGAAGGAGACCGGATCCCAGCTGACTCCGCCGTTCGACGAGCGGGTGACGAAGAACTTGCCGCCGTTTTTGTTGAACGACTGGTTCTGGTAGTACGTCCCGACGAGCACCACGGTGCCGTCGGGCTCGACCACCGGCAGGTTCGTAAGGGTCTGCTGGTTGTTTCCGGTCGGCACGGCTCGGACCGGTGCCGAGTAGTGGAGTCCGTCGCGCGAATACGAGACAAGGCCGTCTCCGGTGTAGGCATAGCCCGGGCCCTTGCTCGCGAGCCGATCCCAGCCGACGTAGACGCTGCCGTTGAACGGGCTCGCCGGAAAGTCGTCGACGGCGAGCGAGTTGCGGTCGTTGAAGAAGGCGAAGTCGTCCTCGGTCTTGAGCGCGATCGGCGCGCTCCACGTCTGCCCTCCGTCGGTGGAGACGTGGACGAAGATGCCGCTCGCCGGGCTCGTGTCGTCGAAAGCGAGGTCGGTCGCGTAGACGCGGTTACCCGGTCCGAACTCGACCCACGGATCGGTCGCGCGCTCGTAGATGCCCCCGTAGTGACGGGTCAGCCCGGGCGCGGGGATGCTCCTCCAGTTCCTCCCGCCGTCCGTCGAGACGGCGAACGTCACGTTGCGCGCGCCGCCCGTGGACCACCGGTCCTCCTGGAAGAAGCCGACGAGGTTGTTCGGGTTTGCCGGGTTGACGTCCAGCCACGGCTCCGTCTCCGAATTGAGGAAGGTCCGCCCGCTCTGGTTCAGCTCCCAAGGAGCAAGCGTGTCCGGCAGGCCGCTGTCGTCGGATGCGCGCACGAGCGCGTCGAGGCCCGGTGTCGCCACGGAGAGCCGAGCCACCCTCGCCCCGTCCACGCCCGAGACAGCGGCGGAGAAGATCGCGGCGCCGTAGTCACGCCCACCGGGGTTTCGCGCCGCCGCCGCGCTCGCGAGCACAGCCAGGAGGCCCGCCGCCAAGACGAACGTGGTCAGAAGTCTCCGCATGTCTCTCCCCTCTCCCCCGTTCTTTCTGACCGGAGGGAGTCCCGAAAGTTAGAGGGGCGAGACCGAAGTCCCGCCCCTCGTGGTCTTCCTGAGCTGCCCTACGGCAGCAGGTAGTCCATCGACCGACCCATCACGTCGTTCCGGGTCGCCGCGTCCGAGATGCCCTCGAACCCGAAGCCGAAGTAGAGAGAGTCGGCAGTCGCCACGACAGCGCCCTCCTCGAAGCCGACCGACTGCGTCCGCGTCCAGTCGTTCGCGCTCGTGGCGCTCCCCGGAGCGGGACCCGGAATAGTCCAGCCGTCCATGCCGGTCTCGAAGCTCGTCGAGCCTCCGCCGTGAGACACCTGGATCTGGTCGACGAAGCTGCCGAGCCCCTGGACCGACCAGTCGCTGACGTAGGAGATCGAGAGCTCGACCTGCTGGCCTGCGTATTGGGAGAGGTCGACCTGCCACTCCTCCCAACCGGCGGAGCGTCCGGAGTTGGCGTTCCACACACCACCGGTGGCCGCGTTGGCCCCGGAGCAGTCGGCTCCCTGGTAACGCTCGAGCCACGGATGGATCTCGAACCAGCCTGCCGGGCAGCTTTCGCCGGTGCTGCTCGACGTGTGCCCGTTTACGTCGGGCAATGTCGTCCAGTTGTCCTGGCCGACCGTGTGCGCTTCGACGAAGGCGAAGTCCCAGTCGAGCTCGGTGTCGTAGGACACCCGGAACTTCAACGAGGGCGCGTCCGCGGCCGAGACGCCCGTCAGGTCGACCGTCCGCATCAGCCGCTTGTAGCTGATGTCGGCGCGGTTCGAGTAGACGTACCACGAGCCGTCGTAGGGCTCGAACGACCCGGCGGACCCACTGGCCCATTCGGCCGGTGCGTGGCTCGTGAATTGCGGGTAGACGTCCGGCTTCAACAGGCTGCTCGTCGTGAGGAAGGACGCGGTGTGAAGCTGGTTCTGGGCGCTGTCGGTGTCGTTGAACGCCCAGCTCAACCCGCTGTACGGCGAACTTACTCCGTCGACCCCGAACGGCTCACCCGTGTCCGGGTCGGTGCCGCCGTCGGAGTTGTACAGGTACGCCCCCAGGTAGTACTGGATGAAGTCGTTCTTGTCGGCGATCAACTGGCAGCGCGCGAGCACTAGAACTCCGCCGACGACGCACCGCTCGTTCGCAACCGGATCGTAGAACTGGTTGCCGGCGACCCCGTTCCAGAGTGCTCCCGCCCACTGGCCGGTGTAGAGGACCTTCCCGCCGCCGTTCAGGTATGCGCGGACCTCGAGCATGATGTCGTTCGCTAGCCGCGAGGCATTGCCGGCGGACCAGCCGGGCTCGCGCGTGACCAGGTCGTTGCCCGTGTACCAGATGACGGCGTCGTAGTGCGAGAGGACGCCGAGGTCGTCGGGAGCGGTTCGTCCCATGGCGTCGACGTCGTAGACGTCGTAGCTCATCCCGTTCGCCGCCAGGGCGTCCTGGTAGTACGAGAGGTAGTTCGGAGTGGACGCGCTCGTGCTTGTGTACCCCGGCAAGGTGGACGCGCCGGTCCGGTCCTCGGCCGCGACGATCAGCACGTCGGCGTCGGCATCCTCGACCACGTTGAACGTGACGTGGTCGCTCGCCCCACCGCCGCCCGTGAACCAGTACTCGACGGAGTTCCCGACGGCGATCCCGCCGATCGAGCCGCGCAGGTAGTGGTAGTAGGCGTTGTAGGCGTTGTTGCCGCCGAAGCGCTCGCCGTTCGGCGACTCGCTCGTCGCCGCGGTCTGCACCGCCCCCCCGTTGATGCGGTAGCGAAGCGTGACCGCTCCCAGTGCCCGCTTGGCCAGCACCTCGACGGGTTGGGAAGCGCCGCCGCCGTAGGACGTCCGTACTCGGAGGTCGGAGGCCGGGTTGTTCGACTTCCAGCCGTCGACCGCGGAGATGTCCAGATAGAAGCCCTGCGTGTCGATCCCCCAGTGCGAGACAGGGTCGTCCGGATCGAGGGCCGAGCGAGCGACCCGCACCGCGAAGTCGCGGTTGATCTCGAACTCATGCTGGATCGCCGCCTCGTCGTCGGGGAAGACGAAGCCGCAGCCCGCGCACCCTTCGCCGAGCTCCGGTGTCCACGCCAGGGTCCCCTTCTTGCCGTGCGCCCAGTCGGTGTACTCGCCGTTTGTCGTGTAGAGATCGGCCGAGACACCGGGATTGAAGCCGGCGACCGCCGGGTGCAAGTCGTCGCCCGTCAGCGCGACGTAGATCGGGTCGTCGGCCGAGGGCGTCTGCACCTGCCATCCCTGCGGGTAGAGCAGGAGGTTCCCGAAAGAGTGGTAACTGATCGAGAACTTGAACGGGATCCGCTCGTGGAGCCCCATGAGCGCTTGCGTCTCCGGCTCGGAACCCGGCGTCACGCCGCGATAGGTCTCACTCGAGAACTGCGAGCTCGACCCCTCGTCGTCGTAGTTCCAGTGCTCGGGGTAATTCCGGTTCGGATCGACTCCGTCGTTCGAGTCGATGATCCCGTTGCTGTCGTTGTCGTGGAGGTTCTTCCGCCACAGCCGCTCAGTGTCGAACGTGTACTCGTACCCGTCGGGGTTGTGGACGAGAACAAACCAGAGCTCGGTGTCCTTGAGCAGGCGCTTGATGGCCGGCTTGTTCGCCTTCCACTGGTCGATGTACCAACGGAGGAGTCGGCGGGACACCTCGGTGCCGATCCATTCGCGGGAGTGATGCGTGGCCACGTAGAGGGCGGCGGGACGGGTCCCGTCGCGGATTCCGCGCGCCCCTTGTGTCAGCTTGACCGCGATGTACTCGCGGCCCTGGGCGGTGTGCCCGAGGACCTCGAGCTTGAGTAGCTGCGGGTTCGCGCGCGCAAGCGCGTAGAGCTCGTCCCGGATCCCACCCGGATCGTCCCATGAGCGCCAGACGCTGAAGCCGCTCGCCGCCTGGAATGCCGCACGCTGCTGCTGGTCGCGGCCTCTCCTGTCGCGAACGACCCGCACCTGCGTGCCGAGCTCGCGGCGAAGGTTGGCGGCTTGCCGGCCCGTCAGCACGAGCTCGATCCGCACGCCGCTCGCAACGGCCTCGGTCGCCGCAATGTCGTAACCCTGGTTCGCGAGCGACGCGAGCTCGCTCGCGTCGACCGTCACGCTGTAGAGATTGAGCTTGCCCGCATTCGCTGCGCCGGCGTTCCCGCTCCAGGCGAGAACGGTGACGAGCGCGCAGGCCAAAAGTGTCCAGCGCCTCATGAGTTTTCTCTCCCCAGTCGTTTCCCGGTGCAAAAGAGATATTCACCCTCTCAAAAAGAGGCGAATAGTTCAACCGGAGCCCCCGGGCTAGGATTCTCGCGGTGAATCTAGGTCAGCCGACCGACCGCAAGCCGCCGTTCAAGTACTCGGCGTACACTCGCGTCGGCTTTTCGGACACCGACGCGCAGGGAATCGTCTACTACGGCCGGTATCTGCCGTACTTCGACGATGCACGCGTGGAGTACCTCCGTCACCTTCGGCTCCTGCACCAGGAGCTCACGTCGTGCGAGTTCGTCATGCGAGCCTGCAACGTCCTCTACGAGGCGCCAGCGAGGTTCGACGACCTCCTGGAGGTCTTCGTCCGGACGAAGCGGATCGGCCGGACGAGCCTCACGAGCGACCTCGCCGCCTACCGCGTCGACGACGACGTCCTCATGTGTACCGCCGAGCTGACGATGGTCCTCGTCGATCTGGCGGAGCGGCGACCCTATCCCGTCCCGGAGGACTACCGCCGGACAGTTGCGGACTTCGAAGGCGCGGATCTCGAGCTGGCGGTACCGCAGTGAGCGACCACAGCGACGCGCTCGCAGAAGTCGATCGGATCGTGAACCGCGAGACGGACGCGGATGAGGTCCTGCGGCGCACCGTCGAGGTCCTCCACGACCGCTTTCCCCACTACTCCTGGATCGGCATCTACCTCGTCGAAGGCGGCGACCTCCTCCTCGGTCCCTGGAAGGGCCCGCAGGCGACCGAGCACGTCCGCATCCCGATCGGGCATGGCATCTGTGGAGCGGCGGCCGCGAGCGGGCACACGGAGATCGTGGACGACGTCAATGCCGACGATCGCTATCTCTCCTGTTTCGCCTCGACCCGGAGCGAGATCGTGGTGCCGATCGTCTACGACGGCCAGGTCGTTGGCGAGATCGACATCGACTCCGACCGGCCCGCGGCGTTCGGCGAGGCGGATCGCGCGCTGCTCGAGCGTGTCGCCCTGCTCATCTCGCCGCACAGCCTCGTCGGCTGGGACACGGGAGGGGTTCCGTGGACGGCGTGAACCGGCTCGCCACCACTGACGCCCTCAGCCGATGGAGTCCAGGAGGAGCCGCTCGGCCTCGTCCACGGGGTCGCCCTCAGGCGGTATCGCAATGGCGTTTCGGCCGCTGAACTTCGCACGGTAGGCCGCCCGGTCTGCGAGCGCGAGGAGCGCGTCGGGCGTAGTCCCCGTCCCGCGGTGGTAGGCCACGCCGACGGACACGGTCACCTTGGGATCGAGCGGAGATTGCTCGACCAGGTTCCGGATCCGCTCGGCGACGACGAGGGCTCCTTCGAGCTCGGTCTCGGGCAAGACGACACAGAACTCGTCTCCTCCGAAGCGGGCCGCCACGTCGTACTCCCTCGTCGCCTCTTCGAGCGCAGAGGCCACGGTCTTCAACGCGCGGTCGCCGGCGAGATGGCCGCGGGCCGTGTTGATGTCCCGCAAGTGGTCGATGTCGATCATTAGCACGGCGACCGGGCGGTCGAAACGCCCTGCGCGCTGCAGCTCCTGCGACAGCACGCTCTGGAAGTGGCGCATGTTGTAGAGACCGGTCTTCGGCTCGACCCGAGTTGCTTCGACGAGTCCGGGGATCGCAAGCGAGCGGTAGGCGAGGGCGAGCGGCAGGAGCGTCAGCGCCACGAGACCCTGGTTGAGCTCCCAGAGGGCCGCTGCGACCGCACCGAGCGAGACGAGCCCGGCGTCGATGAGGACGCAATCGACGCGAACCGTGTGCGCGATTCGCACTCCGCGCGCCAGGCGAAGCATGATCGCCAGCGCGGTGTACTGGACGAGGACGAACGCAAGGATGGCGATGATTGCCCCGAGAGCCCAGCCGCCGTCGCCGGGGCCCTGGAAGGCATCGAAGCAGGCGCGCGCAGCGAGCGCCGGGCCGACGAAGTTCGCGACGTTGAAGACAACGATGTACCAGCGCGGGCGAGCCCGAATCCACTCGGGCACGAACGCGACCCCGATCGCGAGCGCCGCAAGCGCAGGGGGAAGGAGGAGCACCGCCGCGAAGATCGGGGCCAGCGAGAGGTGGGAACCCTGATGCTTCTGGCGCTCGGCTCCGACCAGGTGAACGACCGCGATGATCGGGAGCAGGATCCCGAACGTGCGCCAGTCCGAGCGCCCAATTTCCGTCGGAAGCGCCATCAGGACCGCGCCGGCCACCGTTACCCAGACGACGGCGAACTCGAAGGCCGCAGCAGCCGGGTTCAAGCCGGAGAAGATCGGATCTCGGGGAGCGGGCCGCCGCATCGCGCTCACACGGATCGTGCGGTACGGCTCATGGTTCCGAATCCCCCGTCCGGGTGACGAATCGGCCCCACTTGATCCCTCGAACGAGTGATTCGTCCCTCGAACGAGGGATGCCTGGCCTAGTAATAGGAGGGCTTGGCGAAACGCAGCGCTGTGCGAGGTTCCGCCAACCCCTCCTAGTCGCGCAGGTGGCGCTCGACCTGGCGGGCGACGACGGCCGCGCTTGCGGACGTGAGGGGCTCTCCGAGAGCCAGCGACCCGAGCTCGTTTGCCTGCCTGATGACGGCGTCGCGCTCGGCCGCGAGCTGGCCGCGAGCAACGAACAGCGCGGCGCGCGCCGTGCTTCCCCACTCCGCTACGCCGGCGAGCCCCGGGGCGGGGTCAGCACCGGCATCTTCGGCCAGCCGGGGACGGCCACGCAGGGCTCTCGCGAGCTCGTGGGCTCGCCGTTCGAGGGCGCCGGACTCCTCGACCGCCTCACGCGCCTCTTCTTCGAGAGCGGCACGCGCCCCGTCGGCCTTGGCGGCCCGGCGCTCGGCCACGGAGACCCGGTCGGATGCCCGGACGGCGAAATGCTCCGCAGCCCTCACGGCGTCCTCGCCGGCCCGCTCCAGGGCTTCGTCCGCCTCGGCCCGCGCCTCGCGGGCAGCGACGAGCTCCTCGCGGGCGCGCGTGACTGCCTTCCCGGCAGCTTCGAGGTCGGCCGGAACACGCAGAAGCCAGGCTTCGAGCTCGAGGGCGCGGAGCCGCACGGCTTCCGACTCGCGCGCAAGCTCGTCGAGCTCCGCGAGGACGGCCCCGACCTCCTCGTCCGCCTGCTCGAGCTCGCGCAGGAACGCGAGCACGCTCTCACTCTCCACCACTAGGACGGTGTGACCCGGAAGGCGTCGAAGACCGAGTCGACGTTGCGAAGCGAGGACAGGAGCCCGCGCAGAGCCTTGATGTCCCCCACCTCGGCCACGTACCAGTTCTTCGCCATCTGATCCTCGACGTGACCGCCGTACTCGACGATGTTCGCCCCGTGCTCGGCGAACGTGCGGGCGACGTCCTCGAGGAGCCGCTGACGATCCCACGAGACGACGGCGATCTGGACACGGAAGCTCTGGGAGGCGCCACCGTCCCACGCGACGTCGGTGAACCGCTCGGGATTCCGCATGAGCGCCTTGACGTTCGGGCAGTCGCGGCGGTGGATCGTGATGCCCTTGCCGAGCGAGATATAGCCGGCGATCTCGTCCCCGGGCACCGGCGTGCAGCACTTCGCCAGGCGCACGAGCACGTCCTCCACCCCGGGCACGGCGATCCCGAAGTTCTGCGACGCGACCGCCTCGCGGGCCTTGGGCTTGACCGGAATGGGCTCTTCCTCGACGACCTGCTCGGTCTTGAGCCGCGCCAGCACCTTGTTCACGACCTGCGAGACCTGGAGCTTTCCCGAGCCGAGGGCGAGGTAGAAGTCCTCGGCCTTCTTGAAGCCCATCTCGCGGATGATCTGCGCCAGGAGCGGTGAGCCGGCGAGCTTCTTGTAGGGCAAGTTGTGCTGCTTCAGCGCATTCTCGAGCGACTCCCGGCCGCGCTGCTCGGTGCCCTCACGGGTCTCGCGGCTGAACCACTGTCGAATCTTGTTGCGCGCCCGCGACGAGGTCGCAAGCGAGAGCCAGTCGCGCGAAGGACCTCGGCCGGCCGCCTTCGACGTGAGGATCTCGACGAAGTCCCCGCTCTTCAGCCGGTAATGGAGAGGGACGATGCGTCCGTTCACCTTGGCGCCCACAGTGCGGTGGCCCACGTCGGTGTGCACCGAGTACGCGAAGTCGATCGGCGTCGCGCCGGCAGGGAGGTTCTTCACCTCTCCCTTCGGTGTGAAGACGTAGACCTCGTCGGAGGCAAGCTCGGGGAACGCACGACGGAACTCGCGCGGGTCGGACTCCTCCGCCTGCCAGTCGGCGAGCTGCTGCATCCACGCGAGCTGCTCCGCCTGCGCCTTCTTTCCCTTCTTGTCCTTGTAGAGCCAGTGAGCGGCGATGCCGTATTCGGCTGTCCGGTGCATCTCCCGCGTCCGCACCTGGATCTCGAGCGGCTTGCCCTCGGCCCCGATGACGGTCGTGTGCAGCGACCTGTACAGGTTGAACTTGGGCATCGCGACGTAGTCCTTGAACCGCCCCGGCATCGGCTTCCAGAGCGAATGGATGACGCCGAGCGCCCCGTAGCAGTCGCGCTCGCCCTCCTTGCCGTCGCGCTCGACGAGGACGCGCATCGCGGTCAGGTCGTAGATCTCGTTGAACTCCTTGCCGCGCTTGGCCATCTTCTCGTAGATGGAATAGAAGTGCTTCGCCCGGAAGGAGATCTCCGCCGGGATGCCAACCTTCTCGAGCTCGCGGCGAAGCGCCTTTCCGGCCGATTCGACGTACTTCTCCCTGTCGGCGCGGCGCTGGTTGACCATCGACTGAATCTCCGAGAACTTGCGCGGGTGCAGCGTCTGAAAGGCGAGATCCTCGAGCTCCCACTTGACGGAGTGGATACCGAGACGGTGTGCGAGCGGCGCGTACACCTCGAGGGTCTCCCGGGCCTTCTGGAGCTGCTTCTGCTTGCCCAGGTACTCGATCGTGCGCATGTTGTGGAGCCGGTCGGCGAGCTTGATCAGGATGACGTCCGGGTCCTGCGCCATCGCCACGATCATCTTGCGGTAGTTCTCCGCCTGGGCCTGCTCGCGGCTCTGGAACTGGATCCGGGTCAGCTTCGTAACGCCCTCGACGAGCGTGGCGACCTCGTCGCCGAACTCCGCCCGCACCTCCTCGATCGTCGCGGGGGTGTCCTCGACGACGTCGTGAACGAGCGCAGCGGCCAGCGTCGCCTCGTCGCGACCGCGCCCGAGCTCCGCCAGGATGCGGGCAACTCCGAGCGGGTGCA
>JBDTRS010000049.1:0-14288 GCA_039931575.1 Gaiellaceae bacterium | reverse complement strand
AGCCGCCCTCGACTTGGGGGCACGAGCACGAGGATCAGGCAGCAGCGGCTACTCGCCTGTTCCGTGCCGCTTCACCAGCGGTGCCCACTCGCGGCGGCGGAGTGCGCCGCCGAAGGCCAGCACGATGAAGCCGATGCCGCTCAGCAGAAGCGCCACTCCGACGACGATCCCGAACAGAGCCATCTGCTCGGCCATGTACGAGACGTTGAGCGCGGTCGAAAGGCCGGTCTCCGTCACCCACAAATTGCGCAGGCCGTTCTCGACCGGCTGACCCGTCTTCGAGTCCTTGGCAGCCGCGGCCTCGTCGCTCGTCTCCTCGCCGCTCGCGGTCAGGAAGCGACCCATCTCGGCGAACCGCTTGCCCTCCGTCGCCTCGAGCGCGTGGAACTCCATGATGTCGGCGAACGCCCGCGCCTGAGCGCCGGTCTTGATCGCCTGGCCAGGCTCGAGCTTGCCGTTGGTGATCTCGGCCGCGTCAGGCGTAGCCGTGATCCTCTGCTCGGCGATCGCATCGCGAACCTCACTGCGGCCGTTGACGCCCATGACGATCGCCGCAACGCCGAAGGCGACCAGCACCACTCCGGCGATCACGCCACCAAACTCGAATAGCTTCCTCATCTCGTGCCTCCCTTTCGTTCTTGGTTTGTGGCCCTAACGTAGAGCCGGCACGGCGCGTCTCTATCCGGGCCGGAGCACAGATCGGCTGCGGGATAGCCGCAGGTTTCTTGCGGCCCGACTAGCGTCCGGCGCCGGCCAAGGAACGAGATGACGGCTCCGGCCGCTCCCAGGCGTAGGCGATGTCAGCCAGCCGCGGCGGCCCAGCCACGAGCTCGCCCCAAGCCGCCGCGGCGGCCCAGATGTCGAGCTGGCTCAGCAGCATCCGAAGCCCGTCCTCGGTTTCGGCCTCGAAGACGAAGATCGCCTCCTGGGGCGTCAGCAAGAGCTCGTGGCGGGTCAGAGGCGTCTCGGACGGATCAAACGGCGGGCCTTGAGACACAAGCTCCCGTACCCGGTCGATCACGCCCACCTTCAGCGGCACGACCACGGTCGCCTTGCGCGGCGCGGTCAGACGAAGGTCAGCGAGCCGTTCGACGAGCTCCTGGACGATAGGGGCGCCCATCCCAGCATCAGCCACGAGGTAAGACCCATCGGCGCGCTCGACCACGAGCGCCGGGCGACCGTCCAGCCGGTCAGGGCCGCGGCTGCCAATCCGCAGCCCTCGGAGCTCTTCGTAGCCGAACTGCCGCTTCACGGCGGGCCCCTCCGCCCCAGGCCGGCGCCCGTCGAGGCGCAGCGTGCGCGGGCCGAGCGCCAGGCGCCCGACGAAGGTTTGCCCATCCGGTTCGCGCCATTTGACTGCGTACGTCGTCACAGTCCCCGGAGCGTAGGCCTGCGCCCGCGTCTGCCTATCGTGGCCGCAGCGCAACCTTGCTGCGGAAAAGCCGCAGATCTGTGAGGGGGGCCGGTCTTACCATCCGTCTAGCGGGCGCGTGCCAACCCGTGCGGTAGGGCGCGGATCATTGACGCGATGCGTAACGTTCGAGCGCACGGCGACGACGCCGGGGATCTTCTTGACGAGCTTCACGAGCACAGGTCTGGCTCGAAGTAGCGCCGAGCTCAGTCAGTCAGTAATTTCGAGCAACGCCTTGCCAGAAAGTGGCAGGCACATTCCGTCTGGGCCCCGATGTGTCGGCCCGTCGCTGCGTCCACGCTCCGGGTGAGCAACAAGGAGGTGGCGCGATGCGGGTGCTGGCAATCATCACGACAGGATTCGTGCTAGGGGGCCTCGTGACCGGCGGCCTCGTCTACGCGGCCCACGCCTGGAGTCCGGAGAACGGCTCTACCGTGGTGATGGCGCCGGGGATGATGACGAACGGGACTCAGCCGATGGCACCGGCCGCCTACAAGCTCGCAATCGTCCACGTGCAGCGCGGCTGCCATGAATGGGCGGACGGCAAGCACCACGGAGCGATGATGAAGATCACGCTCAGACAGGGAGCGCGGCTTTCGATCCTGGATCAGGACGTCGATCCACACCAGCTCGTCCAGCTCGGCGGACCCAAGCTCCAGCTCGGGCGGCCGATGATGCCGGGAGACGGAACCCAGGTCCTCTTCGCCAAGGCCGGCACCTACAGGCTCAAGACGAAGACGCTCGAGATGCCGGGCATGGCGGAAGTCGAGACGACCGGGCCCGACAACACGCTCATGCTGACTGTGCGAGTCGTCTGAAGAGCGACAGCGCCCCTGTCGTGCGGATCCGGTGGCCGCCCACGCATCGCCTGAGGCGGGGGCCCGGTCCCGCAGCGCTCTCAGCCTCTCGCGTGCTGGCGTTGCCAACGCCAGAAAGCCCTGCAACGAAGTCGAAAAGCCGACGCCCGGACTCGAACCGGGGACCCCTTCATTACGAGTGAAGTGCTCTACCAGCTGAGCTACGTCGGCGGGGCGCCCCCAGTTTAGCGGCGGCCGTTTGCTACGAAGGCGAGCTCGTGGTCGTCCTCTCGTTCGGCGTGCTGGGAGACGGATAGGGAGCCGCCCAGCGACACGCGGTAGGCCGCCGGTGAAAGACTGCGCCCAACTACAGGAGGTCCCGATGCCCTACGAGCTGCCCGCGCTGCCTTACCCTCACGATGCGCTCGAACCGACGATCGACGCGCAGACGATGGAGATCCATCACGGCAAGCACCACGCCACCTACCTGACGAACCTGAATGCGGCGTTGGACGGCACGAAATGGGACGGCCGCCCGCTCGACGAGATCTTCACCGAGCTGGAGCTGATCCCCGAAGACAAGCGCGCGGCAGTGCGAAACAACGGCGGCGGGCACGCGAACCACACGCTCTTCTGGGAGACGATGTCGCCGGACGGCGGCGGCGAGCCGAGCGGGCCGCTCGCCGACGCGATCGCCGACACATTCGACTCCCTCGACCAGCTCAAGAAGCTCGTCAACGAGGCCGGCGTCAAGCGGTTCGGCTCAGGTTGGACCTGGCTCATCCACGACGGCACGGGGCTCGCCGTCGTCTCCACGCCGAACCAAGACAACCCCGTCATGAACTCCGACGTGCCGCTCCTCGGTATCGACGTATGGGAGCACGCCTACTACCTGAAGTACCAGAACCGGCGGCCCGACTACCTCGAAGCCTGGTGGAACGTCGTCAACTGGCCGGCGGTCGAGGCGCGGTACGCGACCGTGGGCTAGGCCACTTCCCGCAAGGCGCCGCTCCCGACGTCGTACACATAGCCGCGCACGCTGAACGACTCCGGCAGGAGGTCTGAGCCCTGCACCCGCTTCACGCTGTTGCGCACGCTCTCGTCGACGTCTGAGAACGGGAGGAAGTCGATGTCGCTCGCATCCGCCCCTGCCTCGTCGGCGAGCTTCCCCTGGAGGACGTCGTTCGTGAAGGTGAGCATCCCGCAGTCGGTGTGCGCGATTACGAACGCCTCCTGCGTGCCGAGGAGCCAGTGTGAGATGACGAGCGAGCGCAATGCATCGTCCGAGACGAGCCCGCCTGCGTTCCGGATCACGTGCGCGTCGCCCTCGTCGAGCCCGAGGAACTTGGCGGGGTCGAGCCGCGCGTCCATGCAGGTGACGACCGCGAAGCGCCGTCCCGGCGGCATCGGCAGATCTCCCTTCGTGAAGCCTTCCGCGTAGCTCTGATTGGCCCCTAGGACCTCGTCGCGAACCGCCATCTGCTCTCTCCCTTCACGCTTTCACTTTTGAAGCGCGAACACTATACGAAGTAAAGGGAGAGTTAGTCCTTCTTGGCCTGGCCGGAGGCCGGCGGCTCTGCGACGACCTTGCGTTGGCTCTTGGCCGGCGCGGAGGGAACGGCTCGGGTGCCCGGGGGCTTCGCGAGCCCATGCGCCTGCGTCGCCGCATTTTCGGGCTTTGCCAGCTTGACCGGCTTCGCACCCGGCTGCTTTCCGCCCGCGCGGGGATTACTTCCTGCCCAACCTCGGGGATCTCGTCCGCCTCCCGCTCGAGTGGCGGGGGCGGAGTGATCGGCAAGGTGGACGTGCGCTGGGCGCTCCGCGGGCCGCGGCGCCGCAACCTTGGCGAGCGGCGCAGGCGCAGGACGAAGCTCGAGGGCTTGCGCGGCCGGGGTGGCTGCGATGGTGGTCGCGGAAGCCGCCACGGCGACGCCTGCGGCAACGCTGGCGCTGAGATTCCCGGCGAGAGCTGTCTTCAAGGAGGCAAGGAGTGCTCCCGCGTCGAGAGAGTGCAGAAGGCCGCGGCGGGCGGGTCGAGCCGCGGGCTGCTCGAGGGCGCTCGCGAGCGAGCGGCGCGCGCGGAAGATGAGTGTCTCGACCGCGGACTGCGTGATCTCCATCTCCTCGGCGACCTCGCGATAGGAGAGCCCCTGCCACTCGCGCAGGAGAATCGCGCGGCGCTGCTGTGTGGGAAGCCCGGCGAGAGCGTCTCCGAGCCCGAAGAGCTCGTCGTCCTGTGACTCGGGCGCGGCGACCACGTCCTGAACAGCCTGAAGATCATGCGGACGCTCGACCCGTGCGCGGCGTGAGGACGACCGCTGCCGCGAAAGGCAGACGTTCTGCGCCACCTTGAAGAGCCACGCCTGGGCGACGTCCGGCTCGAAGCCGGTGAGAAGGCTCCGGCAGGCGTTCAGGTAGGTCGCCTGCACCGCGTCCTCGGCCTCTTCCGGCGAACCGAGCTGGCGCAAGCAGTACGCATAGATCCGGCGCGAATGCTCGTTGAAGAGGTCCTCGGCGAGTTGCGGAGCGGCGCCCATCACCGCATCGTGGAAGAGGTCGCGGGGGCCAGCATCCCCCGAATGGGCTAGCCCGTTTGCGCCACCTCGTGGCACTCGTCGATCCTCACGTCGAAGCTCTCACCGTCGCCCGGCTCGACGGTGCACGTGTCCTCGAGCACCTGGTAGGCGGTGACCACACCCGCGCCATGCGGCGTTTCGACGCGGCGCCCAACGCGCGGCGCCCGGTCGCGAAAGCTCTTGTAAGCCGGGTGCTCGAAGGCGAGGCAGCAGCGCAGACGGCCGCACAGGCCCGTGATTCGCCCCGAGCTCATCGGCAGCTCCTGGTCCTTGGCCATCCGCAGCGTGATCGGCTGCTCATGGGAGGGGAAGCGCCGGCAGCAATGCTCGCCGCCGCAGAGCCCATGGTCGCCGCAGAGGCGCGCACACTCGCGCGGGCCGACAGAGCGGAGCTCGACGCGGCGGTCGAGCCGCTGGCGCAGCTCGTCCTGGAGCGCCGAGAGATCCAGGCGCTCGTCCGATTGGTACGAGAAGACGACGCGCGAGCCGTCGAAGACGAGCTCGGCCGAGACGGGCTTGATCTCGATCACCCGCGCGCGCAAGAGCTCGCGCAGGACGCGCATCGCCCGTTTCGCCTCGGCGCGGTTCTCCACATCGGTCTCCAGGTCCGCGCTCGTCGCTCGGCGAACGACCCGCTTCAGCGGTTGAGCCGGTGGGTGGTCGAGCTGGTGATTCGGTTGCACGACCCTCCCGAGCTCCTGGCCGGGGGATGTGTGGCAGATGACCTTCGTGTTCCAGGCCAGCTCGAGCCCGGCGGGGTCGAAGGAGTACACCCTGCCGCCCGGGGAGAACACGACTCCGACCGCCGTTGCCATGCTGGAAACGCTACCGGGCTAGAGCGGTCGAGGCGAGCTCGCGGCGCAAACGCACGAAGAGCGCTTCGAGGGCGAGGCCGGATTGCACCTGAAACTCGAACGAGCGCCAGGTCTCGCGCACGGCCTCCGCGGCGCGCTCGGCCGCCGGGGAACGTTCCGGCACACCGTCTTCGGAGAGCTCCGAGAGCCGATCCGAGTTGACGAGCGCCGTTTCAGCCCCGGCCGCGGCGACGAGGAGGTCCCGATACCAGCTCGCAAGCACGTCGAGCGCGTCGAGGATCTCCTCCCGCTCCGCTCCACGCGCGGCCCTGCGGACGCGCTGCTCGAGCTCGCGGGAGCTCTCCTCTCCCGTCGCGCCGGCCTCCGCTTCCGCCCGGGCAGCCGCCCCCCGAGCCTGCGCCAGCTCACCCACCTTGCGAGAAGCCTCCGCGGGATCGAAGGCCGGGTCGCGGTACACCGCTCGGGCGAGCTCGATGAGCGCAGCGCGCCTCTGCCCGGCTTCCTCGTCCAGGAGCCGGTCGGCTCGGTCGAGGCGCCCGCCTGCGAGGCGGGCGAGCGCGTCGAGTTGCTCCCCCGTCACGCCGCGGGAGGAGAGGTGGGCCTTCACGGCGCGCTGCGAGAGGCGGCGGAACGACACGTGCTGGCACCGCGACCGGATCGTCGGCGCCAGCGGGCCGAGATCGTCCGCCACGAGCACGATCACCGCGTAAGCGGGCGGCTCCTCGAGGTCTTTCAGGAGGGCGTCCGCGGCGTCCTCGTTCATCGTGTGCGCGCCGTAGACGAGGTAGACGCGCCGGTCCGCCTCGAAGGGCCGCATGTGGAGATCCCGGCGAAGCTCGCGAATCGGGTCGATGCGAATCTGGTCGCCCAGCGGCTCGACGACGTAGAGGTCCGGGTGCGCTCGGCGCCCGACCCGGGCGGCGTCCCCGAGGAGGGCGCCGGCAAAGGCGAGCGCGGCGCGGCGCTTGCCCACCCCCCGCGGGCCGTGGAAGAGGTAGGCGTGCGCCGGCCCCTCCGCGAGCGCTGCGCGCAGGAGCGACTTCGCCTCGTCCTGCTCAGGAAAGGTCTCGAACGGATCCACGTATGAGCTCGGCAACGGTTTCGGGCGGCTTGGTGCCGTCCAGGACGACCATACGCTCCCCGAACATCTCGGCGAGCTTGCGGTAGGCGCGGTCGACTTCGGCGGCGAAGTCTTCACCCTCGCTCTCGATGCGATCCGGCTTGGCGTTACGGCGGCCCGCAGCGTCCTCCGGGGGAAGCAGAAGCAGGAACGTGCGGTCCGGGAGGAGCCCGGCGGTCGCCACGAGGTTGACCTCGAGCACCCGCTCCACGCCGAGGCCGCGGGCGAGCCCCTGGTAGGCGAGAGAGGAGTCGATGTAGCGGTCGCAGAGAACGTCGGCGCCGCGCGCGAGCGCAGGGCGGATGACCTCGTCCACGAGCTGCGCCCGCGCCGCGGTGAAGAGCGACGCCTCTGCCCACGGAGCGACCCGGTCGCTGTGGAGGAGGAGGTCGCGTACCTGCTCCCCGAGCGCGGTACCGCCCGGCTCGCGCGTGTCGACGACGTCCCGCCCCTCGCCGCGGAGGTACTCGGCCAAGAGTCGCACCTGCGTCGTCTTCCCCGACCCGTCGACCCCTTCGAAGGTGATGAACATAGGCGCGAGCCTAGGATAAAGCGGTATGCGGGCGATCGTGACAGGCGGGGCCGGCTTCATCGGCTCCCACGTGGTGGATGCGCTCGCCGCGCGCGGCGACGAGGTTGTCGTCCTCGACAACCTCTCGAGCGGCCGGCAGGAGAACCTCGCTCCGCAGGCGGCGCTCGTAACTGCGGACGTCCGCGACGGGGAGGCCGTGGAGGGCGCATTCGCCGCGGCGCAGCCCGAGGTCTGCTTCCACCTGGCCGCCCAGGCCAACGTTCGGGTCTCCGTCGAGCGGCCCGGCTTCGACTCCGAGGTGAACGTGGGCGGAACGATCAACGTCCTCGAGGCAGCGCGCCTGCACGGCGCACGGGTCGTGTTCGCCTCGACCGGCGGGGCGATCTACGGCGAGTGCGACGGCCCGGCCGCCGAGGATGCCCCCCACCGCCCGCTGGCCCCCTACGGCGCCTCCAAGCTCGCGGGCGAGGAGTACCTCGCAACCTGGAACCGCCTTCACGGGAGCGAGCACGTCTCCCTCCGCTACGGCAACGTCTACGGCCCGCGGCAGGACCCCCACGGGGAGGCCGGCGTCGTCGCCATCTTCCTCGGCCTGCTCGCCCAGGGCGAGGACCTGCACGTCTACGGAGACGGGCGGCAAACACGGGACTACGTCTTCGTCGGGGACGTCGTCGAGGCCACCCTGGCCGCGGCGGCCCAGCCGGGAGGAGTGTTCAACGTCGGCACGGGCATCGAGACCTCGGTGCTGGACCTGGTTGCCGCCTGCGGGCGGGTGAGCGGCGCCGACGTGGCGACGGTGTTCGACCCGCCCCGGCTTGGCGAGCTCAGCCGCAACGTGCTCGATCCCGCGCGGGCGGAGCGCGAGCTCGGCTTCCGGGCGCGAACCCCCCTGGACGAAGGCCTCGCAGCGACCTGGGAATCCATTCGAGAAGGTGAAGGAGAGGACGAGCCAGGGGCGAACTAGTCCGCCCCATGGATCATCCCGCCGAACTCAGACCCGCGCAGCCCTGGCGAGCAGCCGCGATCGTCGCGGCAGCCATCGCAGCAGTCGAGCTCTTCGTCCTCGTCCTCGTCGGCGTCGCCATCGGAGCGAAGTTCCTCTCCGACCGAGCCGACAGCGCGACCGCAGCCGCGGTTCGCTCCGCGCAGCCCGCGGCGACCGCTCAGTCTCCCGCCGAGGAGGCGAAGACCGCGGCGCCCGCGAAGTCCCACGCGGCGCCCTCCAAGCCGACGCTCACCCGTCAGCAGACCTCGGTCATCGTCCTGAACGGGAATGGGATCTCAGGTGTCGCGGCGACGACAGCGGAGCGCGTGCGCCGGCTTCATTACGTGATCACGGCGACCGGCAACGCGCCGCGCACCGACTTCCGCCGCTCGATGGTGATGTTCCGGCCGGGTTTCAAGGCCGAAGCCGCCCGCCTCGCGAAGGATCTGCACGTCCGCCGGGTCGCACCGCTCGACGGCATCAGCCGCGCCGATCTCCAGGGCGCACACCTCGCGCTCATCATCGGCGGGTAGCCCCGCAGGGCACGGCTAGTCTACGGGGGTGGCCGAGCCTCTCCTGACGCGCGCGTGCCGGCGTGAGCTGGTCGAGCGGACACCCATCTGGTTCATGCGCCAGGCCGGGCGCTCGCTGCCCGAGTACCGGGAACTGCGGAAGCGCCATGACCTCTTCTCGGTCTGCCGCCAGCCCGAGCTCTGCGCCGAGGTGACGCTTCAGCCCGTGCGGGCCCACGGCGTCGACGCGGCCGTGATGTTCGCGGACATCATGCTGCCCGTCCTCGGCATGGGCGTCGACGTCGACTTGGTCGAAAGCGTCGGCCCGGTGATCGGCAAGCCGATCAGGACGATGGCCGACGTGGAGCGGCTGCGGGTCCCGGATCCGGAGGAAGCGGTTCCGTTCATCCTCGAGGCCGTCGAGCTGGTACGCGCAGAGCTCGCGCCCGACAAGGCCGTCATCGGCTTCGCCGGCGGCCCGTTCACCGTCGCCGGCTACCTCATCGAAGGGAAGCCGACGCGCGAGTTCGTGCAGACGAAGGCGTGCATGTTCGGGCGTCCTGATGTCTGGCACGCGCTCATGGACAAGCTCGCCGACACCTTTTCCGCCTACCTGCGCGCGAAGGTGGACGCAGGCGCCGACGTGATCCAGCTCTTCGACTCGTGGGTGGGGACACTCTCGGTGGACGATTACGAGGAGTTCGTCGCGCCCTATTCCGCGCGCGTTCTCGCCGCCGTCGACGTGCCGACGATTCACTTCGGCACGGGCACGACGCACCTCCTCCCCGCGATGGCAGCCACTGGCGGAGACGTCATCGGGCTCGACTGGCGGCTCCGGATCGAGCGCGGGTGGGAGATCGTCGGCGCGAACCGGGGAGTGCAGGGCAACCTCGATCCCGCGCTACTGCTCGGCCCCTTCGAGCGCGTCGAGGCAGCGACCCATCAGATCCTGGAGGGCGTGGCGGGCCGCCGCGGTCACATCTTCAACCTCGGGCACGGGGTGTTGCCGGACACCGACCCTGCCGACCTGCGGCGGCTGGTGGAGCTGGTGCATGCACGAACGTCGGTGGAAGTGTGGGCGTGAACAACCGGCCCCTCGGGGCCACCCCACGCCACCACCCGCTTTCGAGCGTAACCCCCGCAGGCGAACGCGTGGCGCGCCGAAAGGGACGAAAGTGAAAACCGCGGTCGTGCTGATGGCCTACGGCAGCCCGTCGCGCCCGGAAGACATCCCGGCGTACTTCGAGGACATCCGCGGCGGCCGGCCAGCATCACCCGAGGCCATCGCGGAGCTGACCGAGCGCTACCGTCGCATAGGCGGAGGCTCCCCCCTCAACGAGATCACGGAGCGCCAGCGCGCGGCTCTCGAGGCGGACCTCGCCGTGCCGGTGCACGTAGGCATGAAGCACTGGACGCCGCGAATTCAGGACGCGGTCGACCAGGCACTGGCGGGCGGGGCCGAGCGCATCGTCGGCCTCGTGCTCGCCCCGCACTACTCGGCCACGTCGATCGGTGGCTACCGCGACCGGCTCGAGCAGGCCGTCGGAGACCGGGCAGAGGTCGTGCTGATCGAGAGCTGGCACGACCACGGGCCCTTCGTGGCGATCCTCGCCGACCGCATCCGGGAAACCGATGCGCACGTCGTCTTCACGGCCCACAGCCTCCCCGCGCGCATCCTGGACGAGGGCGACCCGTACCGCGAACAGCTGCTCGAGACCTCGCGCCTCGTGGCCGAGAAGGCCGGTGTCAAGAATTGGTCGTTCGCCTTCCAGAGCGCGAGCCCGACCGGCGAGCCCTGGCTCGGGCCCGACATCGTCGACGAGGTCGAGCGCCTGCACGGCGAAGGCGTCGAGAAGATCCTCGTCGCCCCCGTCGGCTTCGTCTCAGACCACCTCGAGATCCTCTGGGACATCGACGTCGAGGCGCGCGAGCAGGCTGCCGAGCTCGGCCTCGAGCTCGACCGGATCGAATCGCTGAACGACTCCCCCGAGTTCGTCCGCGCACTCGCCACGCTCGTCGAGCAGGTCTTGCACGCCCCGACGCGAATCGAGGCCCGATGACCATGACCCGCTCGTGTCCCGACTGGCCGGACCTGCTCGAAGTCTCGCCGGATCTCCAGTTCAAGCACTACTCGGTCGCGGAGGCCCACCTACCCGGTGAAGTGCTGGTGAACCTCCCCGATGTACCGCTCGAGGCGATCGCGATCTGCGCCGACCTGGAGCACAACGTCTACAACAACGCTCACACCGACCCTCGGGTGGCCGCCGCGCTGCAGGACACACACTGGTACGAGCTCGGCGAGTGGGCGCGCTCGGGCCCGCGCACGTAGCATCAACAACAATGGGTAAGGGCTACGCCGAAGGTCCTGCCGCCGAAGAGCGTTACGAGGCGCTCGAGCGCGGCGAGCCGACGGGGCTCGAGCCGGTGGAGATCGACCGCCCGGCGGTCTACGGCTCGACGCCGGACAACGAGGACAAGCACTTCATCGGCTGGCTCGACGACGTCGACCCTGACGAGCTCTTCGCCAAGGACAAGGCGTGGGGCCTAACGGTCGTCCGCCGCCGGGACGCCTAGCCGGCCAGCCGGTCGCACCAGTACACCCCGGTGCGATACGGAAGCCCGAACGTGGAGCGCCCGCGCGTGTCCGGGTGCGTGACGAGCAGATGCCGCACCCGCGCCACGACCGCCGCGTAAGCAGCAGGCGGGAGCGCCGCGATGAAGCTGACCGAGGTCACCCGGGCGACGACGGTGTCCGCGTCCGCCTCGTGCACGAACGAGAAGCGCGCCCGCTGAAGAGGGCTGAACAGGGTCGTGCGATCGAAGGCTTCCTTCCAGGCGCCGCTCGCAACTCGGGGCGCGTCGCCGCGGTAGGACTCCATGATCCCGCCGAGCCCCTCGATCCAGTCGACGGACTCGTCCTTGATGTTCCAGATGAGCCCCAGCCGCCGCCCGGGTCGCAGCACGCGGTGAATCTCGGCGAGCGCAGCGTCACCGTCGAACCAGTGGAAGGCCTGCGCGACCGCGACGGCGTCGACGGAGGCAGCCGGAAGCGGAATCGACTCGGCCGTCCCGTCGAGCGCCTCCACCTGCGGGAGCGACGAGCTCAGCGCCGCGCGCATCGCGGCGACCGGCTCGACGGCGACGACCTCTGCCCCGGCCCCTACCAGGAGCCTGGTCAGCTTCCCTGTGCCGGCGGCGAGATCTAGGACGCGGTGTCCCGGGCCGATTCCGAGCTCCTCGACGAGCCGGTCGACCGCAGGCTGCGGGTAGGGAGGCCTGCCGGCCTCGTACGAGACCGGCGCGAGCTCGAACCCCCGCGCCGCCGCCTCATGGATCGCATCCACTCGCCCCACGAGCGATGGAGGCTATCCCTGATCTTGCCTCTTGGCGACGGTCGAGAAGAGTTCTAATGTGTCGCAACGCACATGGCAGCCGGCTCGGATCCGCTCATAGGCGCTCAGCTGGCGGGCTATCGGATCGAAACACTGGTGGGCCGCGGCGGTATGGGTGCGGTCTATCGAGCGGAAGATCCGCGGCTCGACCGGAAGGTCGCGATCAAGGTGCTGGCGGAAAACCACGCTGACCCTTCGTATCGCGAACGGTTCCTGCGCGAATCAAAGCTCGCAGCATCGATCGAGCACCCGAACATCCTCCCCGTCCACGAAGCGGGCGAGGAAGACGGGACGCTCTTTATTGTCATGCGGTACGTAGAAGGAGTCGACCTTCGGCGCGTGTTGAAGGACGGTCGGCTGGATGTCGAGCGATCCCTGCGCATCTTGACGTCCGTGGCAGCGGCTCTCGACGCGGCTCACGCGTGCGGCCTTGTTCATCGGGACGTCAAGCCAGCCAACATCCTGCTGGCCCAGAACGTGAATGCCTCCGGCGAGGAGCACGCTTATCTGTGCGATTTCGGCGTGAGCAAGAAGACATCGCGCCGAGACCTCACTGAGACCGGTCAGCTGGTCGGCACGGTCGACTACGTCGCCCCGGAGCAGATCACTGGGAAGGCAGTCGGCCGGGCATCCGATGTCTATGCGCTGGGAGCCGTGTTCTTCGAGTCCCTGACGGGAGAGCCGCCGTTCCGGCGCGAAAACGAAGCGGCCGTCCTCTGGGGCCACCTGCAGGGAGAGATCCCATCGGTGTGCCAGCGTCGCCCCGACCTTCCTCCCGAGCTGGACGCTGTCATCTCGCGCGCACTGGCAAAGAACGCGTCGGACAGGTTCCCGTCGACAGGAGAGCTCGCCGTCGCCGCCCACGATGCCCTGAGGCCACGCCGAGCCAGAAAGGGGAAGGCCCGCACCGACGAACCGCCCCTCTCCGAGCATGTCGAGGCGGTTGTGGACGCCCTCGTCGACGGAAAGCTCGTCGCGGTGCTCGGACCTAACGTGAACTTCTGCGGGCGCCCCAACCAGCCGGGCTCGCCAGAGGACAACCAAGCCGTTCTTCCCGCCGGAAACGAGCTCGCAGGCTATCTCGCCGAGCACTTTGCGTATCCGCCGGGGGACCACCGCGCGCTCACTCGCGTGGCGCAGTACGTCGTCACCATGCAGGGCCCCGGACCCCTCTACGACGCGCTTCACGGGATCTTCGACAGCGACTTCGAGCCGACGGCGATTCACCGCTTTCTCGCCGAGACGCCTCCCCTCCTTCGTGCTCACGGCGCTCCTTTCCCGCTCATCGTGACGACGAATTACGACGAGGCGCTCGAGCTCGCGTTCCTCGAAGCGGGAGAGGAGTTCGATGTCGTCTCCTATATCGCGCTCGGCGACGACCGCGGCAAGTTCCTCCACCGCTCTCCCGATGGCGCGGCGGCCGTCGTCGACCGGCCGAACGAGTACGTCGAGCAACTCTCCTTGGCGCGACGGCCGGTGATCCTCAAGGTTCACGGTCAAGTCGACCGGCTCCCCGACCGAAGCTGGGAGAGCTTCGTCGTCACCGAGGACGACCATCTCGACTACCTCCTGCGCGGCGACGTGGCGACCCAGATACCAGTCGCGCTGTCAGCCAAGCTCCGCCGCAGTCACTTCCTGTTCCTCGGCTGTGCGCTCCGTGACTGGGATTTCCGCGTGGTCCTCCACCGGATCTGGGGCGACCGCAAGGTCGCCTATCGCTCCTGGGCAGTCGGGGGAGACGCATCGCCGGGCGAACAGGAGTTTTGGCGGGAGCGCAGCATCGACTTCTTTTCGCTCCCGCTCGAGAGCTACATGGATCAGCTGCGCCGCCGTATCCGCGACCGCGCGGCCGACGGCGTGAGCGGATGAGCCATTCGCTCCCAGCCATGCACGAGCCGGCGCCGCAGCTCTCCCGGGGGCCGTTTCGTGGTCTTGCACCGTTCGATACGACCGATGTCGACGCTCTCTTCTTCTTTGGGCGCGGGCACGAGCAAGACGTCCTGATCGCGAACCTGATCTCTTTCCCCTTGACCGTGCTCTACGGCCCGAGCGGAGTCGGAAAGAGTTCCCTCCTCCGCGCCGGCGTCGCCCACCGTCTGCTCGAAATCGCAAACGGCGATGTTCGCCGACAGGGCCGGCCTGAGTTCG
>JBDTRS010000048.1:0-14477 GCA_039931575.1 Gaiellaceae bacterium | reverse complement strand
CACGAGGCCGAGGAGGATGTGCTCGGTGCCGATGTAGTTGTGTCCAAGGGAGAGCGCCTCGCGGAGCGCGAGCTCGAGGACCTTCTTGGCGCGCGGGGTGAACGGGATCTGCCCCGTCGTCACCTCGTCGCCCTGGCCGACGATGCGCGCCACCTGGGCCCGCACCTCCTCGACGGTGATGTCGAGGCTCTCGAGGACGCGGGCTGCCAACCCCTCCTCCTCCCGCAGGAGGCCGAGGAGGATGTGCTCTGTCCCGATGTAGTTGTGCTTCAGCGCGCGGGCCTCGTCCTGTGCGAGGACGACGACCTGTCTTGCCCTCTCAGTGAAACGTTCGAACAAACCCTCAGATCCTTTCTGGCTGGCTCCGGGACCTATCGTAGCTGACTGGTCGGGAGCCACAGAACGATGCAGAGATGCGGTACGCCTCGGTATCGGACGCACGACAGGTTTCCTGAAGAGAGCCTCATCCAAAGGACAATGTAGGCTCGGCCGCGTGCTGCTCGAGACCACGATCGTCCCGAAACCGCCCTACTCGCTCGCCCTCTCCGCGCGGATGAAGAGCGACGCGACGCGGTTCCTGCGCGACGGCGTCCTCACGATGGTCTACGAGGCAGGCGGGGAACCGGCTCTCGCGCGCGTGCAGCAAAGGCCCGACGGAAGCCTCGACGCTGCGATCGAGAGCAGCGCTCCCACGGAGGCGTTCGACCGCCTCCGCTTCGTCCTCGCCGTCGAGGACGACCACACGGAGTTCCTGCGCCGTTTCCGGGACGACCCACTCATCGGTCACGCGGTGCAGTCGCTGCGAGGCCTGCGGCCGATCCGCACCGCGACGGTGGCGCACTCGCTGCTGAAGGCGGTGTGCGGCCAGCTCATCGAGGCCAAGGCCGCGCGACTCCTTGAGGCGAAGCTCATCCGCCTCGCCTCCCCCGAGCACGAAGGTCTCCGGCTGCCGCCCGCTCGCCACACGTTCCAGCGCTTCACGCGCGCCGAGCTCGCCCGCCACGGCCTCGTCTCGCGGAAGTCCTCGGCTCTTCTGCGGCTCACGCAGGAGCTCGACCTCGAGCGTCTCCACGGCGTCGCGACCGACGTGGCGGCCCGCCGGATCGAGCGCGAGCGCGGGCTCGGTCCCTGGTCGGCCGGCATGGTGTGCCTTTACGGGCTCGGCCGCTTCGAGTGCGGGCTCGTCGGCGACCTGGGCCTGGTGAAGCTCGTCTCGGCGCAGCGCGGCCGCTGGGTCGAGGCGGAGGAGACCCGCGAGCTCCTTGCGCCCTACGAAGAGTGGGCCGGGCTCGCGAGTGTCTATCTGCTCAGCGGCCTGAAGGACTACTCGGTGGGCCGCAGCGTCGGGAAGAGGATGACGTCGCGGATCGTGTCTCGGCCGGTGAGTAGCATCGCGAGCCTGTCGATCCCGAGGCCGAGCCCCCCGGTCGGCGGCATGCCGTAGGAGAGCGCCTCGACGTAGTCGGGGTCGTCGGCGCCCATCTCGGCGAAGCGCGCGGCCTGCTCCTCGGCGTCGTTCAGCTCCGAGTAGGCGTTCCCGAGCTCCATCCCGCCGACGAAGTACTCGAACCGCTCGACCATGCCCTCCTCTCCCTCCTTTCGCCGCGCTAGGGGCGAGAGCTCGACCGGATAGTCGAAGAGGATCGTCGGCTCGATCAGCCTCGGCTCGACAAGGTGGCTGAGCGCGTGGTCGACGAGCTTGCCCCAGGTGTCGTCCGCCTTCGTGTCGACCTCGCGCTCCTGAAGCAAGCGGCGAAGCTCGTCGGCATCGCGCGTCCAGACTCCTTCCGCCTCGAGCGCGTCAACCAGCCGGATTCGCTTCCACGGTGGCGCGAGGTCGATGTCGTGCTCCCGAAACGTGATCCTTGTGGAGCCGATCGCCTCCTGCGCGACGGTCGAGACGAGATCCTCGATGCGCGCCATCGTGTCCTCGTAGTCCGCGTAGGCCTCGTACCACTCGAGCATCGTGAACTCGGGCTGGTGTTTGTACGAGATGCTCTCGTTGCGGAAGTCCTTGCCGATCTCGTAGACCTTTTCGAGCCCGCCGACGACGAGGCGCTTCAGGTACAGCTCGTCGGCGATCCGGAGGTAGAGGTCGGCGTCGAGCTCGTTCGAATGCGTGACGAACGGCTCGGCGAGCGCGCCGCCGTAGCGCGGCTGCAGGATCGGCGTCTCGACCTCGACGAACCCGCGCGCGTCGAGGTAGCGGCGGATGGCGGCGACGAGCTCGCTACGGATGAGGAAGTCGCGGCGGGTGTCCTCGTTCACGACTAGGTCGAGAAAGCGCTTGCGGTAGCGCGTCTCTGCGTCGACGAGGCCGTGGTAGGTGTCCGGGAGCGGACGCTTCGTCTTGGCGAGGAGCTCCAGCTCGTCGACGGCCAGCGAGGGCTCGCCGCGCTTCGTGCGGGTCGCCTTCCCGACCGCGCCGACCACGTCGCCGAGGTCGAGATCGACGGGCCCGGCGCGGTCTTCCGCCACGAGCAGCTGGATTCGCCCCGACCTGTCGACGAGGTCGAGGAAAACGAGCTTTCCGTGGCCTCGCCGGCCCATGACGCGGCCGGCGAGCCGCCTCGCCTCGCCTCCCTCCTGGCCGGGCTCGAGCTGCTCCGCTTCCGCCCGGACGGCGGCGATCTCCTGCCTGTCCGAAAAGCGGTGCGGGAGTGCCATCGAGGCGCGAGTCTACGTTCCTAGCGGGCTTTGGCGCGACGGCGGCAAAGGAGGCAAACGAGCGGCGCGCAGGACGGTACCCCGAGTACGGCCAAGCGCCGCGAGCGCCGCTTCCTGCCGCAGGCGTCGCGAGGCCGGCCCGCGAAGCCGGGCTTCGCCCGGCGAAAGCGGCCGGCCGGCCAGTGGCCGCTAGGCCGGCTTGATTTCCATGATCTTGAACTTCAGGGACCCGCGCGGCGCGGTGACCTCGACGGTCTCGCCCTTCTTACGCCCCATGATCGCCTTACCGACCGGCGACTCGTTCGAGAGCTTGTACTCGGCCGGATTCGCCTCGGCCGAGCCGACGATGTGGTACTCGACCGTCTGCTTCGCGTCGAGGTCGCGCAGGCGCACCTTGGTGCCGACGGCGACGACGCCGCTCGGGATCTCCTTCTTGTTGACGACCTTGGCGCTCGTGAGACGCTCCGCGAGCGTTGCGATGCGATGCTCGAGCATCGCCTGCTCGTTCTTGGCGTCGTCGTACTCGGAGTTCTCGGCGATGTCGCCGAACTCGCGCGCCTGCTTGATCCGCTCGGCGACTTCGCGCCGTTTCACCGTTGACAGGAGCTCGATCTCTGCCTTGAGCTTCTCGTGCCCCTCCGGCGTGAGAATGACTTCCTTCACTGGTGCCTCCGTAGCCCCAAAATATGCAAACGCGGTGCCCTCCGGCACCGTCGCGGGCGACATTGTAGCTGTCTCGTCAAACGGAAAACGTTCGTCGCCCGGCTACGATTCCCTCTTCCATGTGTGTCGATTTGAACACCTCCTGGAGCATCGGCCCCGTCGAGATCGAGACGCGTCTCGTTCTTGCTCCGATGGCAGGCGTCAGCGTGCAGGCCTTTCGCCGCCAGGGACGCCGTTACGGGGCAGGTCTCGTCTGCTCGGAAATGGTGAGCTGCGCCGGGCTCTCGCACCGGAACGAGCGCACGCTGGGCTACTTGCGTATCGGGCGCGACGAGCATCCGCTCGCGGTGCAGATCTTCGGCTCTGAGCCCGGCGTGATGGCCGAGGCGGCCCGAATGGTCGAAGCGGCGGGCGCGGACCTCGTCGACATCAACTTCGGCTGCCCCGTGCGGAAGGTGACCAAGACCGGGGCCGGCGCGACTCTCCTCGAAGAGCCCGACCGGGCCTGCCGCATCGTCGAATCGGTGGCGGAGGCGGTCGCTGTGCCGGTGTCCGTCAAGATGCGCCGGGGCGTCGAGAACGGCTCGCGGACGGCCCTCGCGGTCGGTCCGCGCCTCGTCGAGGCGGGCGCTGCGTCGCTGACCCTGCACCCGCGCTCCGCGGAGCAGATGTACACGGGGAGCGCCGATCACTCGCTCACGGCCGAGCTGGTCGAACTCGTCGACGTTCCCGTCGTGGCCTCCGGCGACATCACGAGCCGCGAGCGGGCTGAAGCGGTCGTCGCTGAGACCGGCTGTGCAGCCGTCATGGTCGGCCGGGCCGCGCAGGGAAACCCCTGGGCGGTCGGGGAGATCGCGGGCCTCGTCGCGGGCCGGCCGTCTCCCGAGGACGTCGTCGCCGAGCTGCTCCTCTTCATCCGCGACACCGTCGACGAGCTGGGAGTCGAGCGCGCCACGGGCTTCCTGAAGAAGTTCTACGGCTGGTACCTCGGGCGTGGCCGCTTTCCGAAGCCGTTCGCGAACGAGCTGGTACGCCTCGAAACGGTCGCAGACGTCGAAGAGCGGCTCCTGATCGCCGCTCCGGGCGCGGCCGAGGTGCTCGCGCGCCTGGAAGGCGAGCTGCCCGTGAGGGACAACGTCGTGCTCGATCTCCCCGTTTCGATCTACGCGGGCGGCTAGAGCCCGCCTACCCGCCGCTATAACTCCGGTATGGCTGTAACGACCGGAGAGCGGCGTATCGTCACTGCTCTCGTCGCGGACGTCGTCGGGTCGACCGCGATCGGCGAGAAGCTGGGGCCCGAGCGCTCGAAGCTCTTGATCGACGAGGTGATGCGCCTCATGAGGGAGCAGGTTCGCCGCTACGACGGCACCGTCGCCCAGCTCGTCGGTGACGAGATGCTTGCCTTCTTCGGCGCCCCGGTCTCGCACGAGGACGACTCGGAGCGCGCCATCCGCGCGGCCCTCGCGATCCAACGGGCTGTATCTGCCTACGCCCAAGAGGTCAAGGACGCGTACGGCGTCGAGCTCGCGGTCCGGATCGGCATCAACACGGGCCCCGTCGTCGTCGGGATGACGGTGGAGGGCCAGGACGGCTACGACCCCTGGAACGCGCTCGGCGACACGGTCAACGTCGCGGCGCGCCTGCAGGAGATCGCACCGGATGGCGGCATCGCGATCGGGCCGACGACCGAGCGCCAGATCGAGGACTACTTCGAGGTGGAGGAACTAGGCACACCCGAGCTGAAGGGGGTGAGCCAGCCGCTCAAGGTCTACCGGGTGCTCGGCCCGCGCGAGCTCGAGCATGCCGAGCCGTCGTCCCAACCCCTCATCGGCCGGGATTTCGAGCTCACCGTCCTCGAGCGGGTCATGGACGGCCTGGTCGAAGGCCGCGGCGCCATCGTCTCCGTGATGGGGGAGCCGGGGATCGGGAAGTCCAGGCTCGTCTGGGAGGTGCGGTCGCGCTACCGCGATCGCGTCCGCTTCATCGAAGGGAGAGCGGTCTCCTACGCGCAGACGTTCCCGTACTGGCCGATCCGCGACCTCCTGCGCGAGTGGCTCGGCGTCGGCGCCTCCACCCCGGAGGCCCGTGTACGGCTCGAGCTCAAGGCCGAGCTGGGCCGGCTGTTCGGAGACGACTCCGAGGAGGCCTATCCCTTCTTCGCCAACCTCCTCAACCTCACGCTCGAGCCCGATGCCGCCCAGCGCATTCGAGAGCTCAACCGCGAGAGCATCCAGATGCGCACCTTCGAGGTCTTCTACGAGTTCGTCTGCAAGCTCGCCGAGGAGCAGTCGCTCGGAATCGTCTTCGAGGACCTGCACTGGGCCGACGAGTCGACGCTCGAGCTGATCGAGTCGCTGCTCGGGGTGACGGAGGAGTCGGCGGTCGCCCTCTTCCTCCTCTACCGGACCGAGCGCGAGCATGGGGTCTGGGGCCTCGGCGAGCGGGCGCGCCAGCTCTACCCGCATCGCTACCGGGAGATCGAGGTGCGGCCGCTGCCTCCCGACGCGAGCCGCACGCTCGCGGAGCTCGCGGCCGGAGGCGAGCTGCCCGACTCGGTGGCCGAGCTCCTCGCCGAGCGGGCAGGCGGCAATCCCTTCTTCCTCGAGGAAGCCCTCCGCGACCTCGTCGAGCGCGGCGCCCTCAAGCGCGACAACGGACGCTGGAAGCTCGCGGTGGGCGAGGACGAGCTCACCGTTCCGGCGCTCGTCCAGGGCGCCCTCCAGGCACGCCTCGACCGGCTCGACCCCGATACCCGGGAGACGCTCTCGATCGCCGCGGTCATCGGCCGGACTTTCGGCATGCAGCTCCTCGAGAAGCTCGTGCCGCGCGAGCAGCTCATGCACGCGCTCACCGAGCTTCAGCGGCTCGATCTCATCGTCGAGGTCCGGCGCCGGCCCAATCCCGAGTACCGGTTCCGCCACGGCCTCGTCCAGGAGGTGGCCTACACGAGCCTCGTCGAGAGCAAGCGCAAGAAGCTCCACAAGCGGGTCGGCGAGGCGCTAGAGGAGCTCTTCAAGGAATCTCACGAGGAGAGCTACGCGCTGCTCGCCCGCCACTTCAGCGAGGCTGACGTTCCCGAGAAGGCTGTCGAGTACCTGCTGAAAGCCGGAGACCGCGCCCGCGCGATGTACGCGGACCAGGAGGCGCTCGAGCACTACCGCAAGGCGCGCAGCTTCCTGGCCCGCACCGGCGACGAGCGCCGCGCGCGCGACACGCTCTTCAAGATGGCGCTCACCTACCACCTCTCGTTCGACTTCGAGCGCGCCGAGGAGATGTACGACGAGGCTTTCTGCTGTCGCGTCGACGAGCCGGCCGAGCCCCAGCCGGAGCCCACGGAGCGCATCGAGACTGCCAGCTCGCGGATCGAGTCGACGATCCCCGGCCACGTCTACAGCGTCGAAGGCCACCTCTTCGTCGACCATCTCTTTCGCGGGCTCCTCATGGTCGACCGGGAGCTCAACGTCGTCCCGTCGATGTCGGACAACTTCCGCGTCTCGAGCGACGGCCTCACGTATCTCTTCCGTATCCGCGAAGGGGTCACCTGGAGCGACGGCGAGCCCGTCACCGCCGACGACTTCGCCTACGCGTGGCAGCGCATGCGGGAAGAGGAGACGCGCACCGCCTTCCTGATGGAGGACGTCGAAAGCGCCGAGGCGCTCGACGACCGCACGCTCGAGGTTCGCCTCCGGGAGCCGCGCGCCTACTTCCCCTATGTGCTCGCGTCGGCCTGGTCGTTCCCGTGGCCCAAGCACAAGTGCGAGGAGCTGGGCGAGGCGTGGCGCACCCCCGAGAACCTCGTCTGCAACGGCCCCTTCATCCTCGCCGAGCTCGACGACGACCACGCCACCCTGACCGCCAACCCGCACTGGCGAGACCGGCGCGGCAACGTGCGCGAGGTTCACATCACCTTCGCGGACCCGCGCGAGACCCTCCCCGAATGGATCGGCGGCCGCTATGACCTCATGCAGGCGTGGGAGCCGGTCGGAGAGGACGCGCCGAACACGATCGCCGAGATCGTCTCCGAGCTGCAGACGACGTACGTCGGCTTCCGGGCCGACGAGGCGCCGTTCTCCAACGAGCTCGTGCGCAAGGCGTTCTCGCTGGCGGTCGACCGCGAGGAGCTGATGCGCCGCTTTGGAGGGCTTCATCGCGCCGCCACGCGCGGAGGCGCGATTCCGCCGGCCATGCCGGGCCATTCACACAGGATCGGCCCCGAGTACGACACCGAGCGGGCGCGCGAGCTGCTCGCCGAAGCCGGCTATCCCGACGGCAAGGGCCTACCGGTGCTCAAGTTCGTGGCTCCCCCCTGGTATGAGGCCGAGGCGCTCGTGGAGCAGTGGAAAGCGCTGGGCGCGCGCATCGAGCTCGAGACGATCCCCGAGCGCGCCGTCGGGCCCAGGGACACCGAGGGCGCCAACCTCTGGCTCGGAGGCTGGACAGCGGACTATCCGGACCCGGACGGGTTCTTCCGGGGGCTTTTCCGCACCTGGCCTCTTTACCGCGACGAGGAGATCGAGGAGCTCCTCGAGGACGCGCGCTCGCTGCGAAACCAGGGCGAGCGCTTCCGCCTCTACCACGAGATCGACCGCCTGTGGGTCTCGGAGCGCGCGGCGATGCTCCCCGTTGCCTACGGGCGCACGATGCTGCTCCGGCGACCCTGGGTGGAAGGCGTGTGGGGCAACGCGCTCTCGAAGTCCCACCTCGACGACGTCATGGTCGTCAGGGAGCCGTCAGGCGCGGTTCCGGTCCCAGACGAGCCGGAGGCCGTCGAGAGTCAGTAGCGGGTCGACCTCTCCGATCGTCTTCGAGTGGGGCGCGATCAGGCTCGCTAGACCCCCGGTGGCGATCACCTTCGCACCACCGCCGAGCTCGGCCTGCATTCGCTCGACGATCCCGTCCACCTGGCCTGCGAAGCCGAAGAAGAGCCCGGACTGGAGGCCCGCGACGGTCGTCTTGCCGATTGCCGTCTCGGGCGCGACCAGGTCGACCCTGACGAGACGCGCCGCCCTGGAGAAAAGCGCGTCCATCGAGATTTCGATTCCCGGCGCGATCGACCCGCCGACGTAGTCCCCGTCCTTCGAGACCGCGTCGAAGTTCGTCGAGGTGCCGAAGTCGACCACGATGCAGGGCGCGCCGTAGCGCTCGCGGGCGGCGACCGCGTTCACGATCCGGTCGGGCCCGACCTGGCGCGGGTCGTCGAAGAGGATGGGGATCCCGGTCTTCGTTCCGGGGCCGACGACGAGGATCGGAGCCTCGGCGTAGCGCTCCGCCAGCTCCTCGTAGGAGCGGACGAGCAGCGGAACCGTCGAGGAGAGGCAGAGGCCGCCCACGTCCTCGAAGCCGAGATCGTCGAGCTCGAGCAGGCGGACGACGAGCGCAGCGACCTCGTCCCCGGTCCGCTCCGCCTCGGTCGCGACGCGCCAGTGTCCGGCGAGCCGGTCGCCCTCGAAGAGACCGAGCACGGTCTGGGTGTTGCCGACGTCGACGGCCAGCAACATCGCGCTCGAACCGCCGCTAGGAGATGTCGTCGTCGCCCGTCAGGGTCTCGCCGAGCTTCTCGGCGAGCGCCTCGGGCGTCAGGGTCGGCTCTTCGCCCTCACCACGGAGCTCCTCGATCGTGACGTCGCTCGAGGTGTAGACCTCCGCGCGCGGGATCATGCGCATCGGCCGGTTCTTGTCCCAGACCCAGACGTCCTCCATCGTCAGGTGGAAGAACGGGTAGCTCGTCTGCGGCAGGACGCGGAGCTCGTGCCGGTTGCACAGGTAGGTCGAGTCCTGCGTCACGACACAGAAGCGAAACAGGCCGAAGACGTCGGAGTACTCCTTCTTCAGCCGGAGCTCGAGCTTCGCCTCGTACTCGTCCAGCTCATCGAGGTGGGACATGAACTCATTCTAGCTCCGGCGGGAGGAGTTCCCGCACCGCGCGCCCATCGGGAAGGCGGAGCGCTGGATCGAGCTCTGCGAGCGGCTCGAGCACGAACCGGCGCTCGGCAAGCCTCGGATGCGGAACCGTGAGCCCGGGCTCGTCGATCACCTCGCTCCCGTAGAGCAGGAGATCGAGGTCGATGACGCGCGGCCCCCACCGCTCTTCGCCGCTGCGGTCGCGTCCGAGGCCGCGCTCGATTGCGAGCAGACACTCGAGCAGCTCGCGCGCGCCGAGGTCTGTCTCGACCGCCGCGACCGCGTTCAGGAAGCGCGGCTGGCCGGTCACCCCCACAGGCTCGGTGTCCCGAACGGTCGAGACGCCCTGTAGGACGAGGGGGTCTTCGTCGAGCCGCTCGAGAGCGGCAGCGATGCTCCCTCCGCGATCGCCGAGGTTGGAGCCGAGCCCGATGTAGGCGCGCACTCCGGAAACCCTAGAAAAGCTCGACGGCACCTGCTTTGATCAGCGCGTGCGACGAGCATTCGGGGTCACGTTTGTCATCGCGCTGACGCTCACGGCTGTCGCCGGGGCGCAAACCGCGGCGACGGCGAAGACCGCCCCGCGCCACGAGCGGGCCGCTCTGCCGGCTGCCGAGGTGGCCCTCCAACGGGCGCTCGCGATCTTTCGCCCCGCGCTCGCTCAGCCGCGCTTCAGGGGCGTCGCGCGGACGGACCCGCGCAGCGCAACGATGGTGCTCCGCGACCTCGTGGGCCGGCTGAACGAGCTTTCGCCCGCCGACCGCAAGGTGGCGCGGTCGATCCTCGCGCGTCCCACCGACACCGGCTCGGGCAACTACAGCGTGGCGAGAACGTACTTTCGCCACACATGCCCGGCGAACTTCTGCGTCCACTGGGTCGTGAGCGGCCGCGACGCGCCGTCGCTCGTCGATCGGGCCCCGAAAAACAGGATCCCGGACTGGATCGACAAGGTGAAGTCGGTGATGGCGACCGTGTGGAGCAAGGAGGTCACGACGTACGGGTACAAGAAGCCGCGGGCCGACGGCCCGTACGGCGGCCATCGCGGCGGCAACCCGAACTCCAAGCTCGACGTCTTCATCGCAGACGTCGGCAGGCGCGGCCTCTACGGCTACTGCACGACGGACGATCCGCATTTCAACACCCAGAACCGGCTGTCCGCGTACTGCGTCCTCGACGACGACTTCGTTCGAACGCAGTTCCCGACCGGAGCCTACGGTGTCAACGCGCTCAAGGTGACGGCCGCCCACGAGTTCAATCACGCCATCCAGTTCGCCTACGACTACTTCGAGGATCGCGCGCTCATGGAGGGCACGGCCACGAACATGGAGGCGACGGTCTACCCGACGATCCACGACAACTACCAATACTTCCAGTCGAGCCCGCTGAGCAGGTCCAATCCGTGGTACCCGATCGACATCTTCCGCGGCAGCGCGGGAAGCCAGCAGTACGGCTCGTGGATCTTCTATCGCTTCCTGGCCGAGTATTTCACGGGCGTGACGACGACGGGGACGTTCCCGATCACGACCGCGCCCAACACGCTCTTTGCCCGCCAGATCTGGGAGAACGCAGCCTCGCCCGGAGGCACCAACGGAGGCGCCTATTCCACGGAGGCGATCGAGCAGATGATCGCCGACCAGGGCTCTGGCGATACGTTCCCCGACCTGCTGCGCCAGTTCGGCGTCGCCAACGCCGCTCCGACCACCTTCTACAAGGACGGCGCGGCGTTCGGAACCGCGGCGGCGCAGAACTACTCGGTCACGACACTCACCGCAGGGCTAGCCGGCACGGTCTGGACATACCAATTCGAGATGTTCCACATGTCCACTGACTACGCCGCCGGCTCACCCGGCGTGGACGCCAACACCGTGCAGGTCGCCGCGGACTTCCCGCCTGGGATCCCCGGCCTCGGCGCGACCGTACTCGTTTTCAACCCGGGAGGGACACTGACCTCGCAGACGGCGATCACGCTGGTGAACGGCGACGGCACGACGGCACCGATGACGTTCACGGAGGCCACCGTCGGCAAGATCGTCGTCGTGGTCACGAACGGCAGCACCAGCTTCTCCAATTGCTACACCGACTCCACGTTGCCGACCTTCTCCTGCAGCGGCGTCGCGGACGACGACTCCCCTGCCGGCGTGCAGGACTACGCCGTCAAGTTCACGGTCCTGCCCTAGCGGCGCGAGCGCTCGATCGTCGCGGCCGTGTAGGCAGCCGGCAGCTCGAGCTGCACCTCGGGCTTCCGCACCCGCACGCGCACGCGGGAGACGTCGAACTCGTCGACCAGCGCGTCGGCCACGGCAGCCGCAAGCGCCTCGATCAGGTTGAAGCGCTGCTGGTCGGAGACCCGCTGCACGCACTCCACCACCTTCGTGTAGTCGATGGTGTCCCCGAGCGCGTCGCTCCGTACGCCTGCATCGTGGGCGAGGAGCCAAACGTCGAAGAGGAACCTCTGGCCCTGCTCCTTCTCCGCGGAGGTCGCCCCGTGGAAGCCCCGGAGCTCGAGGCCCTCGATCTCGATCTCCATCTGGCTCACAGCGGCACTTCCTCGAGCGCCTTCGCAGCGGTCAGCGCTTCGACGTGCTCGCGGACATCGTGAACGCGGAAGATCGAGGCGCCGCGCTCGTAGGCCATCACGGCGACCGCCACGCCGGCCGACACAGGCCCGACGAGCGCGTTCTCGTCACCGAGGAGCCTCCCCAGGAAGCGCTTGCGGGAGGCTCCGACGAGCACGGGCCGCCCGAGCGCGACGATCTCGTCGAGCCGAGCCAGGAGCGCGAGGTTGTGCTCGACGGTCTTCCCGAAGCCGATGCCAGGGTCGAGGCAGATTCGCTCCTCCGGGATTCCCGCCATGACCGCGGCTCCAAGGCGCTCCTCGAGGAAGGCGGAGACGTCGGAGACGACGTCCTCGTAGCGAGGGTCGTCCTGCATCGTCCGCGGCTCCCCGAGCATGTGCATGAGGCAGAGGCAGGCGTCGGAGTCGGAGACGACACCGGCGAGCTCCGGGTCGCCTCGAAGCGCCGTGACGTCGTTGACCATCACGGCTCCCGCGGCCAGCGCGCGGCGGGCGACCTCCGCCTTCGAGGTGTCGATGGAGAGGGGCACGTCCGCGAGCGCCGCCAGCACCGGCTCGACACGGCGAAGCTCCTCCTCCACGGAAACGCCTTCAGAGCCGGGCCGCGTCGATTCCCCGCCGATGTCGATCATGGCCGCGCCTTCCTCGATCATGCCGCGGGCTTCCGCGATCGCCGCGGCTGGGTGCAGCCAGACACCGCCGTCGGAGAAGGAGTCGGGCGTGACGTTGACGACGCCCATGACACTCGGACGAGGCAGGAGGCGCTCGATTGGCTCGGTCACGGGAGGCCTATCCTACGCTGCTCTTCGTGATCGACCTTCATGCCCATCTTCTGCCCGGCCTCGACGACGGGGCGCGCACATTCGAGGAGAGCCGCGCGCTTGCGAACCGCGCGGCGGCAGAGGGAATCACCGCGATCGCGGCGACCCCCCACGTGCGCGCCGACTATCCGACGACGGCCGATGTGATGGAACGTGCAGTCGAAGATCTGCGGACTCATTTTCGTGAGAGCGGGATCGATGTCGAGGTCCTCCACGGAGCGGAGGTCGACCTCGATTACGCGGCGAACCTCGAGGTCGAGGAGCTGCGCAGGCTCACGCTCGCCCAGAGCGGCCGGTACCTGTTGGTGGAATGCCCGTACGGCGGCTGGCCGCTAGGGATCGGCCACTCGCTCGCCGAGCTGCGCCGCGCCGGGCTTACGCCGATTCTCGCCCATCCCGAACGGAATCGCGAGATTCAGGCGCGGACCAGCCTCCTCGCCGAGCTGGTGGAAGGGGGCGCCCTTGTTCAGGTGACGTCCGCGTCCCTGGACGGCCGTCTCGGTCGCTCCTCGAAGGCGACCGCCGAGCGCCTACTCCGCGAAGGCCTTGTCCACCTGCTTGCCAGCGACGCACACACTCCCGATACCCGTGACGCAGGGCTCCTCGCTGCCGTGAAAGCCGTTCGTGACGAAAAACTCGCCGACTATTTGACGGTTAGCGTGCCCGCTGCCATTGTGGCCGGCGAGCCGCTGCCTCCGCGCCCGCCAGGCAGGCGGCGGCGCCTCTTCTAGTTCGCGCCCTCAGGCTCGGGCGGCGACTGCATGGTCGCGCCCGGCAGCGGGAACGGCCGCGGCTTGGGCTCTGCGCGAGGCTTGCGCTTGGGCTCGGCCTCCGGCTCAGGCGTTTCCTCGGGGAACACGCTCTCGGGGGCCTCGCCGGCGAGCAGGCGCTCGAACTGATCCTTGTCGATGGTCTCCCGCTCGATCAGGAGCTGGGAGATCTGGTGGAGGACGTTCATGTGCTCGCGAAGGACGCCGAGTGCGCGCTCGTGCGCCTCCTCGATCACGCGCCGGATCTCGTCGTCGATCTCCCGTGCGATCTCCTCGGAGTAGTCGGGCTCGGCTCCCATGTCACGGCCGAGGAACGGCATGTCGTGGTTGCGGCCGAGCACGCGCGGGCCGAGCTTCTCGCTCATGCCGTAGCGCATGATCATGTGCTTCGAGGTCGAGGTCACCTTCTCGAGGTCGTTGGCCGCGCCCGTTGTGACCTCGTTGAAGACGAGCTCCTCGGCCGCGCGGCCGCCGAGCGTCATCGCCATCTGGTCCATGAGCGCCGACTTCGTGGTCAGGAACTTGTCCTCGGCCGGAAGCGAGATCGTGTAGCCGAGGGCGGCGCCGCGGCTGATGACCGAGATCTTGTGGACGGGATCGCAGTTCGGAAGGTAGTGCCCGACGAGCGCGTGTCCCATCTCGTGGTACGCGGTCACCTTGCGCTCGTGCTCGGAGAGGAGCCGGGTCTTCTTCTCCGGCCCGGCGATGACGCGCATGATCCCTTCCTCGAGCTCATGCTCGCCGATCGTCTTCCGCCCGCGCCGCGCCGAGAGGAGCGCGGCTTCGTTGACGAGATTCGCGAGGTCGGCACCGGTGAATCCGGGCGTCCCGGCGGCAAGCGTGTCGAGGTCGATGGTCGCGTCGATCGGCTTGCCCTTCGTATGCACCTCGAGGATCTTGCGGCGGCCGTTCCGGTCGGGCCGGTCGACCACGATCTGGCGGTCGAAGCGGCCCGGGCGGAGGAGCGCCGGGTCGAGGATGTCCGGCCGGTTGGTGGCCGCAATGAGGATGATGTTGTCCTTCATCTCGAAGCCGTCCATCTCGACGAGCAGCTGGTTCAGCGTCTGCTCGCGCTCGTCG
>JBDTRS010000047.1:0-14956 GCA_039931575.1 Gaiellaceae bacterium | reverse complement strand
AGGTTCTTCGCCCGCCGCTCGGCCAGGAGACCTTCGCTCTCGAGGTGGTGCCGGTGGTCCTCGATCTTCGTCCAGAGCTCCTCGACACCGTCCCCGCGGACTGCTTCCGTGAGGACGATTGGAGGTTGCCAGGAGCTCTCGGTGTCGAGCGCGAGGATCGAGCGCACCTCGTTCACCATCGTCTTCGCCGTCGGATGGTCGCGCTTGTTGACGGCGATCACGTCCGGAATCTCCATGATCCCGGCCTTCAGCGCCTGGATCGAGTCGCCCGACCCCGGCATTAGGACGAGGACGACGGTATCGGCGATCGAGATGATCTCCACCTCACTTTGGCCGGTCCCGACCGTCTCCAGGAAGAGCAGGTCCTTGCCGGCAGCGTCGAGCAGGAGGGCGGCCTGCAGCGTCGCTTCCGCGAGGCCTCCGAGGTGGCCGCGCGTCCCCATGGAGCGGATGAAGACGTCGGGGTCGAGGAAGTGGTCGGAGAGCCGGATGCGATCTCCCAGCAGCGCGCCTTTCGTGAACGGACTCGACGGATCGACGGAGATGACGCCGACCGAGGCATCGCGCCCGCGAACGTGGCGGACGAGGCCACTGAGAAGCGTCGATTTCCCGACACCGGGGGGACCCGTGACTCCCACGGCGTACGCCCGTCCCGTCTCGGGGTAGAGCTCGCGGATGAGCTCGTAGGCGAGCGGATCCGAGCTCTCCACCAGCGTGATCGCGCGGGCGAGCGCGCGGCGGTCGCCGCCGCGGACGCCCTCCAGGAGCGCCTCGAGCGTCCAGGGGCGGCTCAATCCCGCGCCGGTTCGGGGCCCCGCAGGCCCAGGTCGGCCCGCCCGCCCTCTGCGTCGACCCGGCGGGCAAGTACGAAGCCGACGACCGAGGCGACGGCGAGCAAGACCGCAGACGCCCCCCAGACCTCGCGTGCGCCGATTGCGTTGGTGAGGGGGCCGGCGACGATCATCCCGATCCCGAGGAACGTGTAGCCGAGGCTCATCACGACCGCGAATGCGCGCCCCCGCAGGCGGTCCGGCGCACCACGCTGCACGAGCACGGCGTTCGTGACAACCGCGACGCCGTTCCCCGCCCCGGCCGCCACGACGACGATCGCGGCGACCCAGACATTGGGCGCGACTGCCGCCGCGCCGAAGCCGAGCGCCATGAGCGCGATCGAGATCCCGTAGGGAATCGCCATCCCGCGCTGGTCGATCCACGCACCGCCGAAGAAGCTCCCGAGCATGAGGCCGACGGCCCCGGCGGCAACCAGGAGGCCATACCCGAAGTCGCCGGCGGAGAAGACCTCCTTGGCGAGCACGATCTCGGCCACGTTCACGCCCGCATTCGCGAAGACGACGATGCTCCAGGCGACCAGGACGGTGAGGAGCGCGCGCGAGCGAACGGCGAACGATAGACCCTCGACGACGTCTCGCCAGCGTCCGCGGCTGGGCTCGCGCACCGCGTCCTCGAGGCTGCCCCTGATGCGCATGATGAGGAAGGCGGAGACGAGAAAGCTGACGGCGTTGACGAAGTAGGCGACGTCCGGGCTCGTCGCGCCGACCAGAGCGCCGCCCACGAGAGCGCCGATCGCCCAGGTGAAGTTGTCCGCGGTCTGGAGGAGACCGTTTGCCTGCGGAAGGTCGCGGTCGGAGACGAGGTTGGGAAGGCCGGCGTACACCGCCGGGCGAAAGAGGCTCGCCGCGATCCCGGCGAAAAAGGCGAGCACGACGATCTGGAGCGCGGTCGTCGCGAACGGCAGGACGACGAAGACGCCCACCCGCATCGCGTCGGCGAGGACCATGATCCACCGCCTCGAGGAGCGGTCGACCACACGTCCGGCGAGGAACCCGAGCACCACCATCGGCAAGAACTCGGCGATGAGGAGGGCGCTCACCCACGACGCGTCGTTGGTCCGGTCGAACACGTCGACCACGAGCGCGACGAAGGCGAGCCACGTGCCGATGCTCGACGCGAGCGTCGCGAAGAAAAGAAGGCGGAAACCGCCGGGCTGCCGCAAGAGCTCCAGACGAGCCCCCCTGAGGCCCCTCGTCACGGCTCGAACCGTAACAGCGGGTTTGTCGGGTAGTAACCCCTCAAAGGGCGGGTTCTGCGCGCGCGAGCACGCGTTCGAGGGCGGCCGCGAAGAACTCGTTCTCGTCCGGCGTCCCGACCGTCACACGCACGGCCTCAGGAGCCCCGAAAGGCCCCAGTGGGCGAACGATCACCCCTTCGCGCAGCAACCGGTCGAAGAGGACGCGGGAATCGCCGCCGGTCTCCGCGTAGACGAAGTTTGCGACGGGAGGCGCGACCTCGAGACCGAGCGTCCTGCAGACCTCCTCCACCCGGCCGCGCGCAGCGCCCGTCTCACGCCGGCGGCGCGCGATCTCGTCGTCGTCCCCGATGCTGGCTCGCGCCGCGTCCTGGGCGGCCTGGTTGATGTCGAAGGCGTTGCGGACCTTGCCGATCGCCTCGACGACGTCTGCGGGCCCCACGCCGTAGCCGATACGCAGGCCGGCGAGGCCGTAGATCTTGGAGAACGTCCTCAGGACGAGGGCACGTCGTCCCGCCTTGAAGGACTCGTCGATCCCGTCCGGATAGTCCGGATCCTCGACGTACTCGAAGTACGCCTCGTCGAGGACCGTGAGGACGTGGCCTGGAATACGGTCGAAGTACGCGTCGATCTCGGCGCGGCCGATCATCGTCCCGGTGGGGTTGTTCGGGTTGCAGAGGTAGACGATCTTCGTCCTCGGGCCGACCTCCGCGAGAATGCGCTCGACGTCGTAGCGGTGCTCCCGCAGCGGGACGCGCTTGGGAACGGCGCCGAGCTTGAGTGCGTCGAGCACGTAGCTCGGGAACGAAGGCCAGCCGCAGACGATCTCGTCGCCGGGGTCGAGGGCCGCGAGCGACAGGTACATGATGACCGCATCCGCCCCGGCCGCGAGCGTGACGTTCTCGAAGCCGACGCCGTGACGCTCGGCCAGCGCCGTCCTCAGCCGGTAGGCGCCCCCGTCCGGATAGCGGTTCAGCTCAGGGGCGCCGCGCTCGATCGCCTCGAGCGCGGCGGGAAACGGCCCGTACTGCCCCTCGTTGGAGGCGAGCTTGACGACCCGCTCGAGGCCGAGCTCCCGCTGAACTTCCTCGACGGGCTTGCCCGGCTCGTAGGGGACCAGGCTGTCGAGAGCCGGTCGAAGGAGAGGGGCGTCGGCCATTCCCCTAATCTTTCCATGCCATGGAGATCGGGCTCTTCCTTCTCAATCTCGTGCTGCTTCCCGGCGAGCAGGCGCCCCTGCACATCTTCGAGCCCCGCTACCGGGAGCTAATTGGCGAGTGTCTGGAAGGCGACGGCGAGTTCGGCCTCGTGTTGGCCGACGAGGACGGCATCCGGGAGATCGGCTGTCGCGCCGGCGTGATCGAGGTGATCGAGCGCTTCCCCGACGGGCGGCTCAACGTCGTCGTCGAAGGCCGCGAGCGAATCAGGATCGCGGAGGTGACCAAGGGCCACTCGTATATGACGGCCGAGGTCGAGGACTTGGACGACGATGACGAGGCCCCCACCGAGGAGGAGGTCGAGGAGTGCCTGGCCGCCTACCAGCGAGTGGTGAGCGCAGCCGAGGCGGATCTCGAGGACCTCGACTTCGACGCCGACTCGATCGCCTACCAGATCGCAGCCCGGGTCGACTTCGGCACGGAGGTGAAGCAGGGCCTCCTCGAGCTCCAGTCGGAGCGGGAGCGAGTACTTCGCCTCGCACCGATGCTGGAACAGGCGGCTGAGGCCGTCCAACGCGACCGGGAGATCCGCGAACGGGCCTCCGGCAACGGGCGCGTCGAACCTATCTAGGGCTGCTGCTTGACGGCGTGGACGGGCCGGCCCGCCGCCTCCCACGCGTAGTAGGAGGCGCTGGGGCCGAACGCGGGCTCGTAGGTGACGACGCGGGGATTCCGGCCAACCTCCTTCGCCCGCTGTGCGTGCCGGAGGAGGTTGGGATCGTCCCGGCGCTCCCAGACGAGTATGAGGTGGGCCGCAGTCATGTAGAGGGCCACGAAGAGACAGCCTTCCGCCGGGCACGGGAACGGATTCGTGGCGACGCAGAACCAGCCGGCGTGGTCGGCTCCAGGGTCGTCGGTCCAGAGCTCTTCCTCGACCTCGAGGCCGGCCTCCTCTTCCAGGAGCGTCCCCCGCTCGAGCTCGTGCTCGCCCATCAGAGCTGCTTCTCCATCAGGATCGCGTCGACCAACCCGCCCCTCCGCCGGTAGTGCCGACGACGCCGGCCGACGCGCTCGTAGCCGAGGCGGTCGTAGAGGGCGAGCGCCGGCTCGTTGTGGGGGAAGACGTGGAGCTCGATCTTCGAGACGCCCACCTCCCGGGCCCAGGCTTCTGCGCGCTCCATCAGCGCGAGGCCTACCCCCTGGCGGCGGAAGCCGCGGGCGACCATGAGCCCGAGGTCGGCGACGTGCTCGCTCGCGGGGTGAGAGTCGCGGGCGATCGAGAGGCGACCGACGATTTTGCCGTCGACCTCGGCCACGAGAACGGCGGCGTACGTGTGACGGCGGATCGCCTTCAGGTAGCGCCGCTCGTCGGAGATGCTTCGCCACTCCCCGTTTGCGATCAACCATCCCTCTTCCTCGGCGCCGACCTCGGCGGCGAGCCCGACGAGCTCGGCTGCGTCCCGGGGGTCGGCAGGGCGAACGGCCAGGCTCATCGCACCACGACTCCCGCGCCGCCGCGCCGCGGGTCGCCCGCGGCCTCGAGTCCACCGCGCTCGTCCAGCCCGACCGCCGCTGCCCCTCCGAAGTACAGGTTCCGGCTGCTCCAGCGGGCGACCTCGTAGCCGGCGGCTTCGAGCCGGTCGGCCACGGAGGGATCGATCCCGCCTTCGAGCTGCAGCGCCGAGCCTTCCAGATGGACGCGCGGAGCGTCGATGGCCTCCTTGAGCTCGAGCCCGTGGTCGAGCACGTTGACCACGATCTGCAGGATGGCGGCGCGCAAGCGAATCGAGCCGGCGCTCCCAACGACGAGCCTGGGCCGCCCGTTCTCGAGGACGATCGAGGGTGCCATCATGCTCGTCAACCGGCGGCCGGGAGCGCCTCCGCGGCCACCAGGGTTCAGATCCTCCTCGCCCAGCATGTTGTTCATCTGGATTCCGGTCCCGGGGACGAAGAGGCCGGACCCGCAGCCGGTCGAAGCCGAGAGCGACGCCGCGTTCCCGGCGGCGTCGACGACGCTGATGTGGGTCGTCGAGGGGACGCCGGCCGGCTCCGACGCGACAGCGCGAACCCGCGCGCGAGCGCGCCGCGCCGCAGCGGCGACGCTCTCGTCGGCTAGGAGGCGGCGGGCCAGCCCGCCGCGCTGGAGCGCCCGCACGAAGCCGCGAGCGCGGGTCTCCTGCGCCTCGCGCATGACCTCCGCGAGTGCGGCGGTCGCCCCCACGCTCCGGTGGGGACCCACGGGTCGGAGCCGGTCGAGGACCCGGAGCGCGAACGCGATGAGAATTCCGCCCGCCGACGGAGGCGGGTTTGAGACGAACCAATGGCGGCCGTAGGGCACGCGGACGGGCCGGCGGCGGATCACCCGGTAGGCGGCGAGATCGTCTGCCGTCAGCCGCCCCCCTGCCGCGCGAACGGCGTCGCTCACCTCCCGGGCAAGATCGCCCCGGTAGAATGCGGCCGCTCCCTCGTCGGCGAGCCGCTCGAGCGTCCCAGCGAGCTCGGCCATCACGATCCGTTCCCCGGCTGCGAGCGGCCTCTGTGCTCCATAGACCCGCTTGCCTTCCGCCTCAGCGCGGAGCACTGGGTCGAGGATGGCGTGCAGAAACGCCTGCTGCGGATTGAGCTCGACGCCGGTCCGCGCGAGCGCCGCCGCGGGTGCGAGCAGCTCAGCCCAGGGCATGCGAGCGTAGGCGGCGTGCGCTGCGCCGAGACCGGCGAACGCCCCGGGAACGGCGCACGACGCTCCGCCGATGAAGAAGGTCTGGAGCTTCCCGCGGTCGAACTCGACCTCGACTGCGTTCATCTCTCCGTCGCCGGGGGCGCCGAGACCGCGGCCTGGGATCGAAACGAAGAAGTCGAGCAACCGGTCGCTTGCATCCGAGGCGCGGTGCACGAGCATGAAGCCTCCCGCCCCCGGTCCGGTGAGGGGACTTTCTGCCACCCAGGAGACGAACGCGGCCGCGATGCAAGCGTCGACCGCGTTGCCGCCCTGCTCGAGAATCTCCGCGCCCGCCTGCGCGGTGAGCGGATGCCCGGCCGCGACTGCGCCCTTCATGCCGAGAGGTTACCCCGGCCCCGGAAAGCGCTAGGAGGGTTTGGCGGAACGTCGCTCGTCGTCAGGGTGCGATGCTCGTTCCCGAGGCAAGGACGCAGGGAGCCCGCGTATTGGTAATACGCGGGCGAGGGAGGACGCAGGATCGGAACGAGAAGCGCGGCCTGACGGCACAGCGTTGCGTTTCGTCAGACCCTCCTAAAGGTCGCGGAGGAAGCTGGGGGGCTCGAGCGTGTCGTCGGAGTCCGGCGACGTCAGGGAAGCCCGCGGCGTGATCCCGCCGATGCCGGTCCGCCCAAGCCCTGTCGCGATCACCGTCACCCAGATCTGCCCGGCCAGCCGCTCGTCGATCGTCGCGCCGAAGATGATGTTGGTGTCCTCGGTCGCGGCCTCACGGACAACCTCTGCAGCCTCGTTGACCTCGAGCAGGGTGAGATCGTCACCGCCCGCAATCGAGAGCAGGATTCCGCGCGCGCCCACGATCTCGGTGTCGATCAGCGGCGAGCGCAGCGCCCGCTCGGCGGCCTCGCGCGCCCGGGCCTCGCCGGTGGCGAAGCCGATGCCCATGATCGCCGAGCCAGCGTCCGTCATGACCGTCCGGACGTCTGCGAAGTCGAGGTTGATCAGCCCCGGCATCGTGATGAGGTCGCAGATCCCCTGGACGCCCTGGCGCAGCACGTCGTCGGCAATACGAAACGCGTCGAGCATGGACGTCGATCGTTCGAGGACCTCGAGCAGCCGGTCGTTCGGGATGACGATGACGGTGTCGCAGACCTCGCGGAGCTCCTCGACGCCCTTCTCCGCCTGGGTGCGGCGCCGCGTTCCCTCGAACCGAAACGGAAGCGTCACGATCCCGACGGTGAGGGCACCGACCTCGCCTGCGATCCGCGCCACCACGGGGGCGGCTCCCGTGCCGGTGCCGCCGCCTTCGCCGGCGGTCACGAAGACCATGTCCGACCCGCGCAGCACGTGCTTGATCTGGTCGTAGGCCTCTTCGGCCGCCTCGCGCCCGAGATTCGGATCCGAGCCCGATCCGAGGCCCTGCGTGAGCTCGCGCCCGATGTGGAGCTTGATCGGCGCCTCGCACGTACGCAGCTGCTGAATGTCCGTATTGACCGCGACGAACTCGACTTGCGAGATGCCGGCCTCGATCATGCGGTTGACCGCGTTCAGTCCTCCGCCGCCCACGCCGACCACGCGGATGACCGCGAGGTACGCGGCCGACTCCGGCCTCGGCGCACGATGGATGCGCGGCGCGGGCTCGCCGAAGCGAGCGGCCGGCGGCGGTTCGTAGGCCGGTTCCGCCCTGGCCGGTGCCGGCCCCGTCGCAGGCGCTGCGGCCTCGGCGAGAGTCGGAGCGGAAGCGGGCGGAGCCGGCTCGAGGCCGGCGTGCTCGACGGTCGGTGCCTCGGCGGCTGCCTCGCCCGTGCGCTCGCGCTCGGCCTGGCGCTGGGCGGCCTCGGTTGCCTTGAAGAGCTCGGCGAGCGGGCCCTCACGCATGCTCGCGCGGCGTCGCGCCATTGAGCACCTCCTTTGCGAGGTCGCGATAGGCCTTGGCCGCCGACCCGGACGAGTCGTATTTGAGGACCGATTTGCCCTCGACGGGCGCTTCGGCATAGCGGATGGTCTTGCGGATGCGGGTCTCGTAGACGAGATCGCCGAAGTTCTCCTTCAGCATCTCGACGGCCTCGCGGCTGTGGAGGGTGCGCGAGTCGTACATCGTCGGGAGAATGCCCTTGATCTCGACGACGGGATTCAGGTTCTCCCGGATCATCGTGAGCGTGTTCTCGAGCTGGACGAGCCCGCGGAGCGACAGGTACTCGCACTGCACGGGGACGATGACGCCGTCGGAGGCGGTGAGCGCGTTGATGGTGAGGAGCCCGAGCGACGGGGGCGTGTCGATGAGGATGAAGTCGTACTCGTTTCGAACCGGCAGGAGCGCTTTCTGGAGAGCCCGCTCGCGTCCGATCATGCTCGAGAGCGCCAATTCGGCGCCCGCGAGGTCGATGGACGAGACCGCGATGTCGACCTCCGCGCGATGGATGACGTCCTCGATGGGCATCGAGTGGACGAGCACGTCGTACATCGAGCGCTCGACCTGGTCGGGATCCATGCCCTGAGACATGGTCAGGTTTCCCTGCGGATCGAGGTCGACGATGAGGACGTCGAAGCCCTTTTCTTTGAACGCAACCGCGAGGTTCAGCGTGGTCGTCGTCTTGGCCACGCCACCCTTTTGATTGGCAAAGGCGATGACCTGACCCAGCGTTGCTCCTTTAGAGGTAGAAGTCCGCTTGCGCGGACGCGGAAGAATCCCGGAAAGCCCCATGAGGGCTTGTGTTTCGTGTCAGGTTAGCACAATCCTTCTCGGCTCAATTCCCCGCAAATCGGCAGAAAAAGAACGCCAAGACGGCGTCGCACCGAAGGGCGAGTGGGTTCGCGGCCAAGGTGCGAGGCGAAACGGAGACTCAGCGGCGGATCGCGAGCAGCGAAAGCATCTCGAAGCAGGCGCCGGCTGCGAGGAAAGCCGTCACTGCAGAGGGATCGTACGGCGGCGAGACCTCGACGCAGTCGAAGCCACGGAAGTCGAGCCCCGCGAGCGAGCGGACGTAGGTCAGCGCTTCCCTACTCGAGGGCCCGCCCACCTCCGGGGTCCCGGTGCCCGGGGCGAAGGCGGGGTCGACGAAGTCGACGTCGAAGGTCAAGAAGCACGGCGCGTCGCCCACGCGGGCCCGCGTGCGCTCGGAGAATCCGGCCGGCCCGAGCGCGGCCAGCTCCTCGTAGGTGAGCGCGTCGAAGCCGAGCTCGCGCGGCAGCCCAGCGTCCTCCCGCGCCGTCAGCGAGCCGCGAAGCCCCGCCTGAATCGAGCGCGCCGGATCCACCAGCCCCTCTTCGGCCGCGCGTCTGACGACGCTGCCGTGGAAAAGCTTCTGGCCGAAGTACTCGTCCCAGAGATCATGGTGGGCGTCGAACTGGATCAGGGCAAGCGGACCGTGCACGGCAGCGAGCGCGCGCAGCTCAGCAAGAAGGACGGTGTGGTCCCCGCCGAGACAAAGCGTGGTCACGCCGGCACGGGCCACCTCCTCGATCGCAGCGCTGGAGCGCGCGAGGGAGTCCACCGTCGAGCCGGGCACTGTGGGCACGTCGCCGTAGTCCACGAGCGACAGGCGCTCGGCAACGTCCACGCCAAGTATTGGGTTGTAGTTTCGCAGCATGACCGAAGCGCTCCGGATTGCCTCCGGGCCGAAACGGGCCCCGCTCCGAAAGACGACAGCCCCGTCGGTCGGGATCCCGAGGATGGCCACGTCGACGCCGTCGAGCTCGCGGACGTGCGGCAGGCGCATGAATGTCCGCGGGCCGGAAAACCGCGGCATCTCAAAGGCGTCCGGCGGCCCGTAACGCGGCATCTGCGGGCGATTATAGGCGGGCCGGGGCGACCACCTCCTCGCGCGCCGCAAGCCCGGCTCGGCACTCGTCGAGCGCCGCGCGCGCCCGCTCGATTCCGTCCGGACGCTCGGCCGCGAGCCAGCGCTCGCCCTCGCGCAGTAGACCTCGGACCTCGCCGAGAAGGGCAGCCGCAGGAGCACCCTCGCGGCGAAGGGCATCGATCCGCTCCAAGCGCTCCAGCACGTGTCTGGCTTCGTCCATGCTCCAGACGGTAGGGAGGAAAAGCGCGCGCGTGGGTCACTGAGTGTGACGAGGTGCGCGACAATCGCGCCAGAACGCAACCACGATCACCCCAAGACCAGCGAGGGCGATCGCGAGAAGCAAGCGGTCGCCGCGGTTGACGACTGCGAGCAGGATTCCGAGCACGAAGGCGACGCGAAGGCCGAGGCAGCGCCGGCTTCGGAGCCGGTCGCCGCCGAGCGTCATCCTGCTGCGACGACGCGAGCGGCCGTCGTGACCTGCGGTCGCGGCCGCAAGCCGAGGAGCGCGTCGTCGAGCGACGCGACGAGCTCCTCGCGGTCGCCGTGCAGAAGCGTCTCCACGAGGGCCCGACGGACGGCATCCTCGGCGCGGGCACCGGGCCCGTCTCCGTCCAGCAGGGCGCGAAAGGCGGTCACCAGCTCCGAGCGCTCGCGGGCCGTCTCACCAAGCAGCACCGCTGTTCGCATCGCGGCGGCCCACGCTCCCTCGTCGCACCCGAAGAGTGCCTCGAGCGCCTCGCGAAGCTCGTCCGCGCGCAACGGACCGTCGTGGAAGAGAGCCAATTCCCACCGCTCGAGTGCCTCCAGGAGATCCGGGTCGCCCGGAGCGTCGGCGAGCCGAGCCTGAAGCTGAACCGCGAGCTGAGCGCGGAACGGATCCAGCCGGGTGGGCTCTCCCCGGGGGAGCTGCGCAGCGAGCGGAGGAACCGGCCGCACCCCGTAGGGCCGCCAGTCCAAGCGCTCGAAGATGACCGGGCCGGCCGCCAGTGCTCCAGGCGTCGCAAGTCGAAGGGCGCTCACCGCGAGACCGATCTGGTGGGGTGCATCCGGAACCTGGCAAGCGGCGCCGTCGAGATGACATTCCAGCTCGATCAGGAGTGTCCGGTCGACCTCGCGGCCGTAGTCAGCGGGGAGAAGGCGGTTGGCCTCCGGCCAGGAGGCGGTGAACTCGCCGGACACCGCGGGCCGCACGCGAAGGTTTCGGCCTAGGTCGATCTCGCCGCCCGCCGTCAGGCCGACAAGCGGCGCGAGGGCTGTGTAGGCGCGGCGCTCGCCGAAGAGGGAGCGCTCGAGCTCAGCGTAGGCGCGCTCGAAAACCTCGTCATCCCAGTCGAAAGCCCCCGAGCCCTCGGCCGTGCGCCTGAGGAGCGGCAGCAAGATGGTGCGGCGAAACGCTTCGTCCTCCCCCACCCGTTCGCCCGCGTGCGCCTGCGCAAAGATGCCGGCAGCCGGTTCGTCCTTGAGCGCAGCCAGCGCCTCCTGCGCATCGTCGCGGCGCCCGAGCCGCTCTGCCCGCGCCTCGACGAACGAGCCGATCAGCGGCCTGTACTCGTAGAGGGTCGGCCGGTTCGGGCCGGCGTGCTCTTCCAGCGCGACGGGGATGTCCGCGCCCGACTCGAGCTCGCGCCCGAGCTCGAAGAATGCTCCGAGGCAGAAAGCGCGGAGGGCGCGAAAGAGGTCGGGAGAGCGGAGGCCGGCGGGCACGCCCACCCTCGTTACGCCCCGCGCGGCCCCGTTCCTGCCTGGCAGCCGGGGCACCAGTACGCCATGCGGGCATCGTCCCCCTGCGGCCAGGAGCGGACGGACGCGCCGCAGCGGGTGCACGGCCTCCCCGCGCGCCGGTAGACAAAGCGGCCGCGACGGCGTGGTGCCTGCATCGCGCGAGCCGCCTCCGCGAGGACCCTCCGGAGGTCATCGTCGGCAAGATCCCGGAGGTGTGTCCAGGGCGAAACCCGGGCCACGAACAGCACCTCGGCCTTCCACATGTTCCCGACTCCCGCGACCAGGCGCTGGTCGAGGATCGCCTCACCGAGGGCGCGCTCCTGATCGGTCTTCCGGAAGCGCTCGATCATCCCCTCGAGGTCGGGGGGCGCGCGCATGATGTCCGGGCCGAGCCGGGCGACCTTCTGCGCCCCGAGCTCGAGGACCGGGCCGTTTCGCTGCACTGCCTGCCAGGCGCCTCCTCGAAGAACGAGCCAGGGCTTGCCCAGGACCGGCCGCCCTGCAGGCTGGACGTGCCAGCGGCCGTGCATGCGCAGGTGGCTCCGCACGACGAGGCCGCCCTCGAAGGTCAGCAGCAGGTTCTTGCCGATGGCCTCCACGCGCTCGAGGCGCTTGCCGTCGATCCTCTCCACGATTCCGAGCAGCGCGGCTCTGGGGTGTGGCGAAAGGGCGGTGACGATCTCGCCCTCGAGCACGCTCAAGCGCTCGGCGACCCGGTGAACTGCGTCACCTTCCGGCACGTGCTCAGGCTAGCCGAGGGGCGGGTGAGCCCCGCCCCTCGACAGCGAGCATCCGTCAGCGATACACGTAGTTACAGGGCCGCCCTTGGAGGACGCCTCCCTCGAAGAACGACGTGCAGACCTTCGAGCCGTGCGGATAGGTGCGGCGCGGGTACCAGTCGAACCAGGCCCAGGCCACGGAGCAGCCGCCGTGATAGAGGCTCCAACGGCTGTCGATGAGGCGCCCGCTTGCGTCGCGGACGGTCATCCGGCCCTGGTAGCTGCAGATGAGCGACCAGTCGATCTTCGCCCTCCGGACGCGGACGTGACTCACGTATAGGCCCGAGCCCTCGATCAGGATGCAGACATTCCCGTACGGCGCCCAGGTGCAGCCGTACGAGTCGGCCCTGGCGGGCGACGCTCCCGAGGAGAGGACCAGCGCGGCTGTCGCGAGAGCGGCAGCGACGCCCAGCGTGAGCTTTGCCCGCAGCGTTGCCGGCGAGTAACCGGTGGCAGACATGGGGGTTCCTTTCGTTCGGACTCCAATACGAGGCCACCGGCCGGAGACCGAGCCGAACCTATCGCCGCGGTATTAGCGATTCGTGAAACTTGGCTAAAGATGAAGTTAGCGCCCTACGCGCGCAGCACTGCACGGCGAGGACCCGCGAGGAAGCCCGCCTCTACGAGGAGCGGCATGGCCTCGGTCTCTCCCACGGGCTGACCGTCGAAGCGCTCGACCGCGAGCCGCTTCTGGCCGCTCTTGCGGACGTGGGCGACGAGCGCGGCGAGCGCGGTCCGAAGCCAGTCTTCCTCGGGCTCCCGCAGCGGCACGAGCGAGCGGCCGCCGCGCTCGACGAAGAGAGCCGGCGAGCCTCCGAGGAGAACGACGTAGGCGCCGGCCACGCGGGCCGCCCTCGCCCCGGCCCGCTTCGGCCAGGGAAGCGAGGCTCCGTATGGTTGCGCCGGGTCGGCCGCGGCGAGCACGAGCGGCACCTCCTCCTCCGGCCGGTCGCGCAGGCGCTCGACCGCGCCGGGCAGTGCGAACTGCGCGCCGCCGAGCCCTTCGACGAAATAACCGCGGCGACAGACACCGAGCGTCTCGAGACTTCGCAGCTCTCTGTAGACGGGCGCGTATCCGCCGGGCACGCCTTCACCGCGGACCCCATCGCGCGTGACGATTCCCTGCCGCTCCAGGAGCAGCTCGGCGAGGGCGCGAGGATCGGTCCCGCCCTCGAAGAGAGCGGCGGCGCTCGACCACCGTCCCTGGGTGGAGGTGATCGCATCGGAGCGGCGACGGGAGAAACGTCGCGGCCGCCTCTCGGGCCGTGGCGCCTGGAAGCGGCGCGTAGCCCGGAGCGGCTGCCAGGCGTCGTTTGTCGCCTCGCCGGCCCAGACGAGCCCCCAGAGAGCGGGAAGGACGATCTCCGCCTCGAGGCCGGTCTCGCGCACGAGATCGAACCAGAAGAGCGCTCCGCCCTCGAGCGCCGACCGGATCCGGTCGTAGGCGTCGCCCTCCGGCGCGCGAAGGCTCCCCGGACGCCCAAGCGCCGGCGCGTCCTCGCGGAAGAAGAGGGCAACGCGTTCGAGGCCCGCGCCGACCCACACGACCTCCCCGGACGCCGTCAGCTGGTCGAGCTGAGCCGGTTGGAAGCCGGGCACTCGACGAGGCAGCACGTCGCTCTCCCATAGCGGGACCGGGAGCGAGACGCCCTGCAGCGGGATCAGGGCCTCGCGCAGGGTTGCGCGGCGGTCGATCCCATGCCAGGCGGGCAGGAAGCGTGCCAGCGCCTCCTCGGCCACCGGCTCGACCTCCCTCCGCAGCGCGGCCAGGCTGGCGCGCCGCAGCCGGCGCAGGACGTCGGGCTCGCACCACTCGCGCTCGGTGCCGCCTGGTCGGAGCTCTCCGCGGATGAGGCGGCCATCACGTTCGAGGTCGGCCAGCATCGACTCGGCCCGCTCATTCGTCAGCCCGAAACGGTCCGCCGCCTCGCCGGTCGTGAATGGTCCCCGGCCGCGCGCGTAGCGGACGAGTAGCCCGGCGAGCGGATCCTCGCTGGATTCGAGGAAGGCGTCCGGGAGACCGGAGGGAGGCATCGCGCCGACGGCGTCCCGGTAGCGGCCGGCGTCCTCGGCGGCGATCAGCCGCTCCTGGCCCGCCACCCGGATCCGCACCGCACGCCTCTCCGCCTCGAGGGGAGCGGCGAAGGCATCGTCGAACTCGCCCGGCCGCAGGTCCCCGCGGCGGAGGAGAAGGTCATGGAGCTCGTCGGGGTTCCGAGGAGACCCGCGCAGCTCGTCCTCGACCTGCTCGAGGGCGGCCGGGTCGATGAGATCCCGCAGCTCCTCCTGGCCGAGCAGCTCCTTCAGAAGGTCGCGGTCGAGCGCTAGGGCCTGTGCGCGGCGTTCCGCCAGGGGAGTGTCGTCCTCGTACATGTACGTGGCGACGTAGTCGAAGAGGAGCGACGAGGCATACGGCGACGCGGTCGGGGTCTCCACCTCGACGAGGTCGATCCGGCGCTCCCGCAGCGCGGCGAGCAGGCCTCGAAGCGCGGGGAGGTCGAACACGTCCTGGAGGCACTCGCGGTAGGTCTCCAGCACCACCGGGAAGTCGGCGTAACGGCGCGCGACCTGGAGGAGCCCCTGCGCCTTCAGCCGCTGCTGCCACAGGGGGGTGCGCTGGCCCGGCCGCCGGCGCGGGATCAGGAGCGCGCGCGCGGCGTTCTCGCGGAAGCGGGCGCCGAAGAGCGCCGTTCCGGCCAGCTCGCCGACGACGATCTCCTCGAGCTGGTCCGGATCGATGAGCACGTCGTCGAGCGGGGGTGGACTGTCGGCAT
>JBDTRS010000046.1:0-15207 GCA_039931575.1 Gaiellaceae bacterium | reverse complement strand
CGCATCTGGTCGAGGATGTCGTAGATCTCCTCGCGGTCGATGCGCACCTGGTCGGTGAGCGGAACCGCCTTCGCGTTGTGAACGAGGTCGTCGAGCTTGTCGATGAGTACAAGTACGTCCATTCGGCCTCGCAGTCTACTCTTGCGGCGAGACGGGCGCGCCACCCTTCGGCTGCGGGAACATCTCGCGAAACCGCTTGGCGACAGGCTCCGGGACGAGATCGCCGACGTTGCCCCCGAAGGACGCAACCTCCTTCACCCCACTGGACGAGAGGAAGCTGTACTGGGGGCTCGACATCAGGTACATGGTCTCCACCTCGGGGGCGAGGTTGCGGTTGAGGTGGTGCATCTGGAACTCCCACTCGAAGTCGGAGATGGCCCGCAGGCCCTTCACCATCGTCTTCGCGCCCCAGTGGCGGGCGAACTCGACGACGAGCTGGGAGAAGACCTCGACCTCGACGTTTTCCTGGCCTGCGAGCGCGTCGCGCAGAAACTGCACCCGCTCCTCCACCGAAAACATCGCCTTCTTGTGCTGCGGGTCGCGCACGACGCCGACCACGACGCGGTCGAAGATGCCGGCCGCCCGCGCGATGATGTCCAGGTGGCCGAAGGTGACCGGGTCGTAGCTCCCGGGGCAGATCGCGGTGATGGGCGCGGAGTCGCTCATGCGGCCCCGTTGAAGAGGGTCACGCGGACGTTGCCGTAGCGGCGGCTCGTCCGGAGCAGGAGCGGCAGCTCAGGCTCCTCCTTCGCCTCGGACTCGAGGACGACGAGGCCGTCCGGAGCGACGACGGAGGGCAGATGCTTGGCCAGGTTGGGCAGAAAGCTCGAAAGCATGCGGTAGGGAGGGTCGACCAGCACGAGATCGTACCGCCTGCCCGCCGCCGCATCGCTCGCGAGCCTGCGCACCGCGTCCTCGCGGAAGACCGTCGCGCCCCCGAGCCCGAGCTTGTCGATGTTCCTGACGATCGTCTCGGCCGCGGCGCGATCGGCCTCGACGAACGTGGCGGTGGCTGCCCCACGAGAAAGCGCTTCGAGCCCCATCGCGCCCGAGCCGGCGAAGAGATCGAGCACGGCTGCGCCCTCGAGGGGGCCGATGAGGTTGAAGACCGCCTCTCGCACCCGGTCGCCCGTCGGCCTCACCTCGAGGCCCTTAGGGGCGTAGATCCGGGCGCCCTTACGCGAACCCGCGATGATCCGCATCTGCGAAGAGCCGCTCGACCTCGTCGAGAAGCGGCCCCTCCTCCTCCACGAGCTCCGCCGCCCACGAGCGCGCCTTTGCAATCAGCTCGCGGTCGCGGCTGAGGCGGGCGAACTTGAGGTCGGGCAAGCCCGACTGGCGCGTCCCGAGGAGCTGCCCCTCTCCCCGGAGCTCGAGGTCCACCTCGGCGAGCACGAACCCGTCGCTCGTCTCCACGAGTGCCTGAAGCCGCTGTTGCGCTTCCAGCGTGAGCTCAGCCTTGGGCCGCGAGACGAGCAGGCAGTACGACTGCTCTGCGCCACGGCCGACCCGGCCGCGCAACTGGTGCAGCTGCGCGAGCCCGAAGCGGTCTGCCTCCTGCACGATCATGATCGTCGCGTTCGGGACGTCGACGCCGACCTCGATCACCGTCGTCGCAACGAGGACGTCGATGTCTCCCCGCTTGAACCCGTCCATCAAGCTCCGCCGTTCGACGGGCCGGAGCTGTCCGTGCAAACACCCGACCCGGTAGCCGCGAAGCTCGGCGCGTTGCAGACGTTCGGCTTCCTGTTCTGCCGCGCGGGCCTCGGTTGTCTCCGACTCCGAAACGAGAGGGCAGACGACGTAGGCCTGTCGCCCATCGTCGAGGTGCCGGCGAAGGCGCGTGTACGCCTCGGCGCTGCGCTCGTGCGAAACCCAGCGTGTGACGATCGGCTTCCTGCCCTTCGGGGGGCGGGCAATCTCGGTCACGTCGAGGTCGCCGTAGACGGTCTGCGCAAGCGTCCGCGGGATTGGCGTCGCAGTCATGTGCAGGACGTGAGCGGAGCGACCCGCAGTCAGTGCCTGACGCTGCGCGACGCCGAAACGGTGCTGCTCGTCGACGACCGCCACCGCGAGGTCGTCGAGGGCGACGCCTTCCTGGATCAGCGCATGAGTCCCGACCAGCACCTGCGCGCCCTCGAGGTCGTGCTTGACGGACCCGGTCAGGAGCGACACGCGCACGCCAAGCTCGGCGCCGATCGGCTCGATCGTCAGGAAGTGCTGCTCGGCAAGCGTTTCGGTGGGCGCCATCAGCGCTCCCCGGTGACCCTTTTCGACCGCGCGCAGGATCGCGTAGAGCGCGACGACGGTCTTGCCGGAGCCGACGTCCCCCTGCAGCAGTCGCTGCATGGGACGCGCTGCGCGGAGATCCGCGCTGATCTCCGCGATAGCGGCTTCCTGCTCGTCCGTCAGCGTGAACGGAAGCACTTCGCGGTAGCGCTCGATCAGCTCACCGTCTTCACCCAGGGCGGTCGCCCTGGTCTCTTCATCCAGGGCCCGGCGGCGGCGAAGGAAGCCGAGCTGAAGGAGCAAGAGCTCTTCGAGGGCCAGGCGCCTCCGCGCAACCTCCGGGTCGCGGGCATTCGCCGGACGGTGCACCGCTGCGAGGGCATCGGCCCGGATCGGCAGCCCCTCCCGCGCGCGCAGCGCGGCCGGGAGGGGGTCGGGGAGCCAGCGGGCGAGCGGAAGGGCCTCCTGGACGAGCGCACGCAGCCGGTACGAAGGCAGCTGCTCGGTCGCCGGATACTCGGGCACGAGCCCGAGCGTGTGGACACCGGCGCCCCCGACCTCGTGGCGGGCGACCTTGAAGCCCCCGCTGAGATCCCTCGTCCCGTGGATAAGGAGCTCCGTCCCGGGAGCGAGCTTCGCCAGGTAGGCCTGGTTGAACCAGATCGCCGTCTCGCGGACACCCGCCTGGTCGACGACGACGCCCTCGACGACCTTCAGGTTCCTCCGCCGCGTCGGCCGCACGCGAATGCGCTCGACCGTGCAGCGGACGGTTGCCTCCTGGCCGGCCGCGAGGTCGTCGAAACTGCCCGCTTCGTCCCAGTCGAGATAGGCGCGCGGTACGTGCTCGACGAGGTCGCGGAGGGTGCGAAGCCCGAGTGCGGCCAGCCGTTCGGCGACCTTGGGCCCCACTCCCGGAAGCGACCGCGCCGGAAGCTCGCCGTTCACCCTCATTACCGCCCTCGGCGCGCCTTGGTCCATGCCAGCAAAGCCGGCCAGCGCAGGGCGCGAACTCACGAAGAGGGCCAGGACGACGCGAGCATACGCCCCCGACCGGACGTCAGCGGTGCGGCTCGCCGACGGGGATCGTCACGCCCACGCCGCGGAACTTGACCTAGCCCGCCCGCGGGTAGAAGACGATGTCGTTCGGCTCGCGGGTGCCGTAGGCGAGGTACACCAACCCGTCGCCCCCGGCGCGGAACGAGTGTGGGACACTGGTGCCCGCGGGCCGCGAGACGATGCTTCCCGCCCGCACGTTTGCGCTCTCGTCTCCGAGGAAGGCCGCCCCGGAGCCCTCGAGGACGAAGAAGAGTTCCTCCTCGGCCGAGTGGCAATGCGGCACGTAGCCCTCCTCCCCCGGCTGGAGCGTCATGTGGCTGAGGCCCGTCTCGAGCGAGCCGGCCGGATCTCCCAGGTTCAGGTCGACCGCCCCGGTGGGGAGCTCGTAGCGGATGCCGTCCGCGACGTTCACGATCCCGGCGGTTCTCTCCGAGAGTTCGCCGACCTCTGGCTCGCCGGCGGCTGCCTCGCGATCCCACGGGGTCGGGCCGCCGACGTCGACCCAGCTCGGATGCATCCAGGCGACGCCTGCGCGCGGCAGGACGGTGTTCCCCTGCGGCTTGCGCTGCCCGAAGGCGAGCACCTCGAGCCCGTCGGGCCCAGCGCGGAGCGTGTGGGCCTTCTCCTCGGGCAGATGGACGAGGCAGTCGCCCGCGCCCACCTCGTAGACCTCGCCGTCCTGCCAGGAGATTCCCGAGCCGGCTAGGACGAAGAAGATCTCCTCCTCGGCGCCTTCCGCGTGGGCGGGCGTCGACCACTTGCCCGGCTCGACCACGATTCTCTGCACTCCGACGTCGACGCTGTCGGCGGCCGACCCGAGGTCGTACCAGGTGCTGACGATGTGCCCCGCCTCGCGCCGGCGCGGCTTGACGTCGTCCCAGTGAGCCAGGTGCTTCATTCCTTGGACAACGTTACCGTTCGGGATCCCAGAACCAGAAGAGGCCCAAGGTGCCGGGTCCGCCGTGCGTCCCGATCACGGGCCCGAGCTTCGTGACGATGTCCAAGGAGGCTTGTGGACGCGCGGCGCGCAGACGGCGCACCAGCCGTTCGCAGTCCGCTTCCGCCTCGGCATGGCCGACGCCGACGTGCAGGCTCGGATCGTCCTGGCCCTCGGTCGAGCTCGTGAAGATCTCCTCCAGCTCGGCAAGCGCCTTCGAGCGCCCCCGCACCCGCTTGAGCGGCGCGACCTCACCGTCGTCGAACGCGAGAATCGGTTTGACCGAGAGCAGCTGCCCGGCAAGGCCTGCCGCCTTCCCGATCCTGCCCCCGCGAACGAGGTATTCGAGCGTGTCGACGGTGAAGAGAAGGCCCCGCTCGCGCCGGAAGCGCTCCACCAGGGCGTCGATCTCCTCGTCGTCGGTCCCGCGATCGAGCCGGCGCTGGACCGCGTCCGCGAGGATGACCGTCCCTCCGCAGGTGACACCGGAATCGATGACGCGGACGCGCCCTTCCCCGACGCTCTCGGCGGCGAGCTCTGCGCTCGCGAACGTTCCCGAGATCTTGGACGAGAGCACGATGCAGAGGATGCGCTCGAACCCCTCGAGCTCGCGGAAGACCGCTTCGAAGTCCGCCGGCGAAGGCTGGGAGCTCTTGGGCGGCGTCGAGCTCTCGCGCAGGCGGCGGTAGAACTCCTCCGTCGAGATGTCCACGTACTCGCGGAAGACGTCGTCTCCAAACCGAACGTACAGCGGTACGACGCGCCAGGTCGGGCGCTCATGATCGCGCGGCAGGTCGGCCGTCGAGTCGAGGACGACCGCTGTGGTCTCAGCCGATAGGCGCACCGCGCCCGGCGGCTTCGCGGATCGCGTCGATGATCTCGTCGAGCCCTCGATCCTTGGTGAGACACGCGACGGCGCCTGCGTCGAGCAGCGCCTGAATCTCGCCGGCCTCGGCCATGGCGGTCAGCACCACGACCGCCGCACCGGGGCAGGCCGACCGCAGGGCAGAGGTCGTCTCGACGCCGTCCAGGCCGGGAAGCCGGTAGTCGACGAGGACGACATCGGGCTGCAGCTCCGGGCACACCTCGAGCGCGGCCTCGCCGTCGCCGACGGCGGCGACGACGCGCAGGTCCGGAGTGACTCCGAGCATCAGCTCGAGGGCCTCCCGGAAGATGTCGTTGTCCTCCACGAGGACGACGTCGATCGGCTCGCCTGGCATCGCTGAGAGTATCGGGTCATTCGACTGCGAAAAGAAGGGGGTAATGAGGTTGGCCCCCCTCGTGCACCTCGACTTCCAGGTTCGGGTGCGCAGCGCGAAGGGACTCGACGGCGGCTTCCGCCCCATTGGCGCCGTCGCCTACGAGCACGGTGAGGACGTCCGCGCCGTCCCCGATGAGCTTCGCCGCGACCTCGCCCGCCACGGGCTCGAGCGCCTCGCCTGCCGCGATCGGGGTTTCGTCCACGAGCCCGAGAAACTGGCCCTCCTTCACGTCCAGCGATCCGATCCTGGCCGAGCGCGAGGCCCGGGCGACGGACCCAGCCCGGACAGCCTGCGCCGCCTCTTCCATCGCCGGGCCGTTCTCGTCGAGCGGGACCCGGGAGTCGTAGGCGACCAGCGCTCCGAGCCCCGCCTGGAGCGAGCGCGTCGGGATCACGCGAACGTTCTTCGCGCTCGCCGCGGCCGCCTGCTCGGCGGCCAGGATCACGTTCTTGGAGTTGGGCAGCAGGACCACGTCCTCTTCCGGCAGCGACTCGACGGCGGCCAGGATGTCGGCGGTGGAGGGGTTCATCGTCTCCCCGCCCGGCACGGTCGTCGCGCCCAGGCTCTCGAACAGGCGTCGGTTTCCCTCTCCGACGACGACGGCGACCGCGCCCGTTTGGCCGACCTCGCGCTCGAGACGCTCGATGCGCTCGGCCGTCTGCACGTTCATGTTCTTGATGTCGATCTCCTCGACCTCTCCTCGCGCCGTCACGAGCGTGAGAGCGGCGCCCGGGTCGTCCGTGTGGACGTGCACCTTGACCGCGCCCCGGCTCCCGACGACGAGCAACGAGTCGCCGAGCTTTCCCAGCTCGCGCTCGAGCTCGTCGGGATCGACGTCCTCGCCCTCGACGAAGAACGAGGTGCAGTAGCGGTAGCGCGAGAATCCCTGGTGCACGGCCTCGAGCGGAATCGACCCGGTCGCCACAGCCGCGATCCCGGACAGAGGCTCGCCGCGTACGTGGGCGGCGATCCCGCGCAGCACCTCGAGCAGACCCGCAGCGCCGGCGTCGACGACGCCAGCCTGCTTGAGGACGTCGAGCTGCTCCGTGGTCGCCGCGAGCGCCTTCTCGCCGTGGGCGACGAGGTCGACGAGCGCGTCGCCGAGCGGCGGGTCGTCCGCGGCCAGCTCCTCGGCCCGCTCGGCCAGCGCCCGCGCGACGGTGAGGATCGTCCCTTCCTGCGGATTGCGGATCGCCGCGTAGGCGGCGTCGCTCGCTCCCCGCAGCGCGCGGGCAGCCGGGGCTGCGTCGATCTCCTCCACGCCCTCGAGCGCCTCTGCGGCGCCGCGGACGAGCTGGGACAGGATGACGCCTGAGTTTCCCCGGGCGCCCATGAGGGCGGCCCGCACGATGTCCGCCGTCGGATCGCGCTCGAGCGCCGCGACCACGGCCCGCACCGTCTCGACCATGTTCGTGCCCGTGTCCCCGTCGGGAACGGGGTAGACGTTCAGGTCGTCGATGCGCGCGCGGCTGGATTCCAGGGCGGCGAGGGCCGCCCGGACCAGGCTTAAAGCCCCTTCTGAACCTTGCCCGCTTTGAGACACCGGGCGCAGACGTAGCTCCGGCGAGGCACCCCGTTCACCAGGATGCGTACGCGCTGGAGGTTCGGGTTGAACCGCCGCCTCGTCGCCACCATCGAGTGGCTCCGGTTGTTTCCGAACGCGGGACCCTTCCCGCAGACTGCGCATACCTTCGACATCTCAGCGTCCGAGTATAGCGAGCGCCTATGCGGTGGCCGACGGCCGGAGGCGGGCCAGGAGGTCGGCCATTTCGAGCGCCGACTCCGCCGCCTCGGCGCCCTTGTTTCCCTGCGGGCCGCCCGCACGCTCTTCCGCCTGACGGCGGCTGTCGCACGTCAGGACGCCGAATGAGACCGGCACGCCCGTCTCGAGCCCGGTGAGCTGGAGTCCGCTCGCCGCCTCGCCCGCGACGTACTCGAAGTGCGGCGTGTCGCCGCGGATGACGCAGCCAAGCGCGACGATGCAGGAATAGCGGCGCGTCTTGGCGAGAGCCATTGCTCCGAGCGGAAGCTCGAACGCGCCCGGCACAGGGACGACGTCGATGCGCTCGCGCGGCACCCCCGCCGTTTCGAGGGCAGCGAGCGCTCCGTCGAGGAGCCGCGTGGTTATGTCCCCGTTGAAGCGGCTCACGACCACGCCCACCGCGCGCCGCGCCCCGTTGGCCGAGCCGGTGACGACGCCGACCCCCTCCGGGATGCGGAGGTCGCCGGAGGCGTGCTCGAGCTCAGCCATCCGACTCCTCGAAGCGCAAGCCCTGATGGTGGAGCTGGTGGCCCAGCTTCTCGCGCTTCGTCTCGAGGTAGCGGCGATTCTCGGCGTTCGGGGAGACCTCGATCGGCACCTGCTCGACCACGGTCAGGCCGAAGCCCTCGATGCCGGTCATCTTCTTCGGGTTGTTGGTCAGGATCCTGATCGTCGAGAGGCCGAGGTCGGAAAGGATCTGGCTCCCGATTCCGTACTCGCGCAGATCGGCCGCGAACCCGAGCTCGAGGTTCGCCTCGACCGTGTCGAGCCCGGTCTCCTGGAGCTCGTAGGCCTTGAGCTTGTTCAGGAGCCCGATCCCGCGGCCTTCCTGCGCCATGTACAGGAGGACGCCGCGCTGCTCGTCCGCGATCCGCTCGAGCGCGAGCTCCAGCTGCTCGCCGCAGTCGCAGCGGAGCGAGTGGAAGACGTCGCCGGTCAGGCATTCCGAGTGGACGCGGACGAGGACGTCCTCCTCCCCTTCGACATCGCCCTTGACGAGCGCGACGTGGTGCTTCCCCGTGAGCGTCTCGCGGAAGGCGACCGCGGTGAATTCTCCGTAGGCGGTCGGGAGCCGCACCGATGTCATCCGCTCGACGAGCTTCTCCGTCCGGCGGCGGTACTCGATCAGGTCCTCGACAGTGATCATCTTCATCCCGTGCCGCTCGCAGTAAGGGATGAGGTCGGGCACGCGGGCCATCGTCCCGTCGTCGCGCATGATCTCGCAGACCACGCCGGCGGGATTCAGCCCGGCGAGCCGGGCAAGGTCGACGGCTGCTTCGGTCTGGCCCGCACGCTGGAGCACGCCGCCCGGGCGTGCGCGGAGCGGGAACACGTGTCCCGGCTGGACGAGGTCGTTCGGCCCCTTGCTCGGGTCAATCGCCACCTGGACGGTCTGCGCCCGGTCGGGCGCCGAGATGCCGGTGGTCACGCCTTCACGCGCCTCGATCGAGATCGTGAAGGCCGTTCCGAACGGCGTCTCGTTCCTGTCGGTCATCTGCCGCAGGTCGAGCTCGTCGCAGCGCTCCTCGGTGAGGCAGAGACAGATGAGGCCACGGGCGTGCATGGCCATGAAGTTGATCGCCTCCGGAGTCGCAAACTGGGCCGCGATCGTGAGGTCGCCCTCGTTCTCCCGATCGGCCGCGTCCACGACCACGACGAACTTGCCCTCGCGGATGTCCTCGAGGGCGTGTTCGATGGTGGCGAAAGGCGTCGTCTCGACCTTCACGAACGAATCGTAACGCTCAAGGCGCGAGCGACTCCCAAATGACCTCTGCGACCTCAAGGCGAATGTCGTCTCGGCGCGCCTCGCCGGAGAACACGCAGACCGCGTCGTTCAGGCGCGCATAGCGCTCCGAGCCCGTGTTGTGGACGATCGTGCCGGTCACCTCGCGCCCGTAGTCGCTCTTACGGGCGAGCCCGCGCAGGTGGAAGGTGAGGAGCGCGTCGTCGTCTGTCTCGATCACGCCGTGAAAGTCGGGCACGTAGACGTCGTCGCTCCGAAGGCGCGCGTGATTGAGCCCGCGAAAGCGGCCGTTCACCTCCCCCTCGCAGCGCCCCTCGGCGAAGAGGAGACCGATCGTGTCCGGCCCGCGCGAGAGGTAGTGCTCCGGGTAGGCGAACTGGATCCGGTAGAGGGGCTCGAGCCTCACGGGGCGGCGAGCCGCTCGACATACTTCGCGACGACGTCCACTTCCAGGTTCACCTCGTCGCCCACCTCCACCTGGCCCAGCGTCGTCACGTCGCGGGTGTGCGGGATGAGCGCGACCGTGAACGAATCGGCCCCGAGCGCCGCGATCGTGAGGCTGACCCCCTCCAGTGCGATCGAGCCCTTCTCGACCAAGTAGCGCAGGATGTCGGCCGCCGCCTCGACCTCGATCCCCTCCTCGCTCACCCGCCGGACCCTGCCGACGCCGTCGACGTGCCCCTGCACGATGTGGCCGCCGAGCGGCTCCCCCGCCCGCAGAGCGGGCTCGACGTTCACGCCTGCCCCGGTCGCAAGCCGGCCGAGGGTGGAGCGGCGAAGGGTCTCCGGGACCGCGTCGAAGGCGACCGTCCCGTCAGCCACCTCCACGGCCGTGAGGCACACGCCAGCGAGAGAAACGGAGTCCCCAACCGCAACGCCTGCCGCCGTCTCCGGCGCGCGGACGAGAAGCCGGACGACGTCGCCTCGCTCCTCGACCGCTTTGACGCGCCCGACCTCGCGCACGATCCCCGTGAACACGCGGCAACCATACCCCGCCCGCAAGCCGCTGCTTCGTGCGCCGCGTCAGGGAGCGTGAACGTACGCGGTCAGGAGCACGTCTTCGCCGACTCGCTCCGCTTCGAGACTCCCGAGTGCGAGCGGTGCGTCGAGATCGCCCAGCCAGTGCGGCCCCGAGCCCGACATGCGTGGTGCGACGAAGAGCAGAACCTTGTCGACGAGGCCCGCGCGAAGAAACGCGGTCGCGAGGGTCGGCCCGCCTTCGAGGAGGAGCGATTGGACGCCCTCCGCCGCCAGCCGGGATAGCCCCTCCTCGAGCGGGCCCGGGAGGAGCTCCAGCTCCGACCCCTTGGGAAGCGTGCCGCTGCCGAACGCCAGCCGGCGCGGTTGGCGCTCCGTTGCGACGTCGCGAGCGTCGAGCCTCGGCTGGTCGGCGCGGACGGTTCCCATCCCGACGGCGACGGCGTCGGAGGCGGCTCTGAGCTCGTGCACGCGCCGGCGACTCTCCTCACCGCTCACCCAGCGCGACCCGGGCACCGTCACCCGCCCGTCGAGCGTCACGGCCGCCTTGTAGGTGACGAACGGGCGGCCCTCGACGATCCAGGTGCGCCACGCTTCGTTCTGGCGCCTCGCCCGCTCGGCGACGGGGCCGTCCGCGACCTCGACCTCGATCCCCGCCTCACGGAGGCGGGCGAATCCCTGGCCGTCCGTCTTCGGATTCGGATCCGCAGCGGCCACGACGACGCGGGCGACGCCGGCCGCGACGATCGAGTCCGCGCAGGGCGGCGTGCGCCCCTGGTGGGCACAGGGCTCGAGCGTGACGTAGAGCGTCGCGTTCTGGGCGCGCTCGCCGGCCTCCTCGAGAGCCACGACCTCGGCGTGCGGGCCGCCCGCGCGCTCGTGCCACCCCTCCCCCACCACCTCGTCCCCGGCGGCGACGACGGCTCCGACGACCGGGTTGGGATGGGTGGTGCCGCGCCCACGTTCCGCTAGCTCGAGCGCCCGCTCAAGGTGAGTCATCGAGGGCTTTCACGAGCCGCCGGTAGGTCCGCGGCAAGTCCTCCATCCTGAAGATCGCGCTCCCGGCGACGATGAGGTCGGCGCCGACCTTGTGGACGTCGCGCACATTCTCGGCCGTGATCCCGCCGTCGACCTGGACGAACAGGTTCTCGTGGAGCTGCTTCCTGAGGCGCCGGATCCGCCAGAGGCTCTCCGGCAGGAACTCCTGGCCCGAATAGCCAGGATGGATGCTCATGCAGAGCACGACGTCGGCCCCGAGCGAGGCCTCGACGGCCTGCTCGACCTCGGTCTCGGGGTTGAACGCGACTCCAACGCCGAGGTCGAGCTCGCGCGCTGCCTTGATCGCCTCCCACGGCTCGGGGCAGGCCTCGACGTGGAACGTGACGCTGTCCCCGCCGGCGCGCTTCACCTGCTCGAAGTGATGCAAGGGGTTGTCAACCATCAGGTGGCAGTCGAGAACTCCGCCCGCGTCGTGGACGAGGGGTGAGATCGACTGGAGGACGACCGGGCCGATCGTCACCGGCTCGACGAAGTGGCCGTCGCCGATGTCGAAGTGGAAGATGCGCGCGCCGGCGTTCAAGAGCTGCGTGATCTGATCGCCCAGGCGCTTGAAGTCGGCCGCGTAGAGCGACGGCTCGATCTCGACGGTCCGTACCCAGTCGCGCCAGGCCATGCCTGAGAATCCTACGTTCGCAGGCGGGCGACGAAGAAACCGGACGTTCCGTGCACGTGCGGGAGCGTCAGGAGGAACTCGGGGCGGCGTGGGTGGGCGTAGTCAGGGAACTCGGCGCCGAGATCGTCGTACGGGAGGCCGAGCGCGTCAACGACTGCCTCGTTCTCAGCCCGATGGATGGTGCAGACGGAGTACGTGACGGTCCCACCCGGCCGAGCCCTGGCCGCAGCGACCCGCAGCAGCTCGAGCTGGAGATCTGGGAGGGGCTTCGCCCGCCAGCGCAGGTCGGGGCGGGAGTTGAGGACGCCGAGCCCGGAGCAGGGCGCGTCCACCAGCACCCGGTCGAACCCTGTGAGGTCGCCGGAAAGCTCGAGCGCATCCGCCTGGACGACCTGGAGCCGCGCCCCGAGGCGCGCGGCGTTCGCCTCGAGCTCGCGAGCGCGGCCGGGATGCTTCTCGACCGCCACGACCTCGGCGCCGGCGGCGACAAGCTGCGTCGCCTTCCCGCCCGGAGCGGCGCACAGGTCGAGCACGCGCTCGCCGGGACGGGCCCCCATGGCAGCGCCGGCAAGCTGCGACCCGCGGCTCTGAGGCCAGGCTGCCACGAGGCCGCCGCTCGGCTCGCGGAGCACGCGCTCGGGCGGCTCGTTCTGCGCGCGCATGAGGTCGAGCGCGGCGGTGCCTCCAAGCTCGTCCCACCAGACCTCCGCCACCCAGTCCGGGTACGACTGCTTGAGCGCTGCGGCCGCCGGGGTGTCCTCGCTCAGGCCCGCAAGCAGATGCTCGATGCCCTCGCCGAGCCGCCGCATGACCGCGTTCGCGAAGGGGACCGCGCGCTCGAGCCCCACCGCGCGGACGAGCTCGACGGTCTCGTTGGCGGCAGCGTGCGCGGGCACCGAGCCCATGTAGGCGAGTTGGTACGCGCCGAGCCGAAGCGCGGCGCGGACTGGGGGATCGAGTTTCCGCACCGGGCGGCGACCGAGCGTCTCGATCGCGTAGTCGAGCGGCCGCACGCGCTGCACCGTCCCGTAGGCGAGCTGCATCGCAAACGCATGGTCGCGCGGGTCGAGGCCTTCGGCTGCGGCCCGAAAGGCCCGGTCGGCGTAGGCGTCCTCCTCGAAGACCCGCCGCACGACGTCGAACGCGACGCGGCGGGGTTCCTTCACCTGCGTCCGCGTACGTACTCCTCCGCGGTCATGCGCTTTCCGCCTTCGCGCTGCACCTCGAGCAGCTCGAGCCCGCCCTCCACGAGGAGGGAGTCCTCCCGGGCCGGGCGAGCCTTCCACACGAGGAGGCGCCGGCCGTCGACGAGACCGCGCGCGCCGATGTGTGGGGAGAGGGCGCGGATCTGGTTCACGAGCTCGCCGGTCGGCCTGCTCCAGTCGAGCTCGCGGTCGGCGGCGACGAGCTTCTCCGCATACGTCGCCCCGTCGGGCTGAGGAACGAAGGTCGGCTCGGCGAAGACCTCGCTCAGAAGATCGAGGGCGAGCGCGGCGGCGCGCTCCTCAACCACGGCCGAGTCGTCCTGGGGGCCGATCGGGAAGCGGCGCTGCGCTGCGATCGGGCCGGCGTCGAGCTCCGCAGTCGTCTTGTGGATCGTGACGCCGGTCTCGCGGTCTCCGGCCATGATCGCCCGCTGGATCGGCGCGGCCCCGCGCCAGCGCGGCAGGAGCGACGGGTGCACGTTCAGCCACAGCCTCTCCTGCAGGAGCTTGTCCGGGACGAGCACGCCGTAGCCGGCGATCACGACGACCCGCGCCTCGCCTGGGAACACCGTGAGGCGGTCGGGCTGCTGGACCGCGATCCCGAGCCGCTGCGCCACTTCCTTGGCGGGAGGCGCGGCTTTCGTCCGCCCGCGTCCTTGCGGCTTGTCCGGTCGCGTAAGGAGGAACTCGATGTCGTACCCCTTGCCGGCTATCCCCTCCAGCACGGCCGCCCCGAACGGAGCGGTCGCGGCGACTGCGATCTTCATGTCTTCAGCCGCTGGGGCCGAGCGCAGGCTGCGGCCGTAGCTGGGCGAGGGCTTCCCGTCGCTGCTCGGGACTCGTCCGGTCGATGATGAGGACGCCGTCGAGATGGTCGAGCTCGTGCTGGATCACGCGCGCTTCGAGCCCTTCGGCTTCGACCCGCACCGGCTCGCCCTCCGGGGAGGTCGCCTCGACGACGAGCGACACGGCGCGCTCGACCTCGACCACGACCGAGGCGGCGCCCAGGGAGAGACACCCCTCGTCGTCGGCGGCGCGCTCGTCCGAGGACTCGACGACGTGCGGATTGATGAGGGCGACGACGGGCTCCTCCTCCCCCGCCTGGTAGACGAAGACGCGCCTGAGGATCCCGAGCTGAGGAGCCGCGAGGCCCACCCCTCGCGCCTGTGCCATCAGGCCCGTCATGCGCTCGACGAGCCCGGTCACGGACTCGTCGATCTCGTCCACCTCGTTCGCCTTCATGCGCAGAACGGGGTCGGGGTACTGCCTAACGTGGGCAAGCGCGGCTCGACGCCGGGCTTGCCGCTCGGCGTCGAGCTCTTCGCTTCGAACCTGTCCCTCGACTTCGCCCATTTCCGGGCAATTCTAACGAGGGGGGCTGGTCGTCCTAAATGCGGCCGGTTGCCGTCGTCCGTCTCGGCCCTACCATTCGCGACCAAAGCCCCACGAGGACGACGGCCACGATGATGGCGAGGATGAATCCGAGGATGCCGCCGCCGACCAGCCAGCCGACGAGCAGCGCGGACGCAATACCGATCGCGATCGTCACCAGGAGCCCCATCGAGTCGGTGCCCGGATGGAACAGCCGTCCGAGCGCTCCGACGACGAGGCCGATGATGATCAGTCCGATGATTTCTCCTATTCCCATGCTCCGATGATGCCCGCCCCGAACGAGCGGGAAACTTAGAGGTCGTTTCAGAATGGGGCTCAGGTCTTCATTTTGAGACGGCCTCTTAGCCCAGCCCTTGCGGATCGACGTCGACCGAGGCTGCGAGACGATCGCGGCGCATAGCCGGTGCGGCGGCTGACAGGAGCCGCGCGGCGCGGACGGCAACCGGGCGTGGGTTCGCGGTCTTGGCCAGGAGGTGCGCTCGGTGCCGGCCGCGGAGACGCAACAGAGGCGCAGGGCCGAGGAGCTCCGCCTCTAGCGGCTCAAGACCGGCGCGGAGCTCGTTCAGGACCGCCTTCGGGCCCTCGGAGCTCGGGCCGGCGACGACGATCCGCACCATGTGCCGAAACGGTGGATAGCCGAGCTCGCGGCGCCGCTCCAGCTCACCGGCGAGGAACTCGACCACGTCATGGCGGGCGGCGAGCACGATCGGCCGCGAATCCGGCTGGAAGGTCTGGACGAGGACGCGCCCGGGCGCATCGCGGCCGCTCCGGCCCGCCAGCTGGGTCACGAGCTGGAACGTCCGCTCCTCGGCGCGGAAGTCGGGCAGGGCCATGCCTGTGTCCGCATCGACGACGGCCGCGAGCTTCACGCCCTCGAAGTGATGGCCCTTGGCCACCATCTGCGTGCCGAGGAGAATGGCGCGGTCTGCCGCGCCGAAGGCGGCCAGCCGCTCGGCGAGCACGCCCGGCT
>JBDTRS010000045.1:0-15239 GCA_039931575.1 Gaiellaceae bacterium | reverse complement strand
GAGCTCGACCTCCTGGGCGGCCGTGAGCAGCGGCACCTTGCCGATGTCCTTGAGAAAGAGCTGGAGGGAGTCGGTAGACACTTCGCTGACCTCGGCGCGAACGACGACGGCCTCTTCCTCCTCCGGCTGCGTCTCGACGACCTCGATGTGGAGCTCCTCGAGCCCCTGGTAGAACTCGTCCACCTGCACGGTGTCCCAGTCGAGCTCGTCGAGCGCGAGCGCGATCTCCTCCTGCGTAAGGAAACCGGCGTCTTGGCCCTGCTTTACGAGCGCCTTGGTGGCGTCGTCGTCCAGCGTCAAGCCTCCGGCTCCATTCCCTCTCCCCTCTTTCACCAGACCCCCTTCTCTGACCGTAATGACGGCCCCAGATTTGTCAACGGCCTCTGCATGCCAGCTTCCCCTCGTGCGTGTCGCGACTTTCGCACGCCTACCGGACAGCCGCCATGGGCCGAGCGGACTATTTGTTCCGCGTTAGGTCCTAACTTCTTCTAGACGAGAAAGTAGCGCCTTTCCTTCCCGGCTGTAGAGGCCGGCTGGCTCAGCCCGCACTGCGAGCCGAAGCTGAACGCGCGCGTCCTTCACATCCCGAATCCAAAGCAGGAGCACACCGAGGTGGAACCTCACGAGCGCAGAGCGCGGATTGTCACGCGCCAGCGGGCCGAGGCGGGAGAAGGCAGCGGAAAGGTTGTCCTTCTCGAAGCGGGCGACCGCGGCCGCGACCTTCGCGTCGAGCCGGTCCGGAGCCGCCATGAGGGCGCGGTCGAACGCGGCTTGCGCGGAGAGCGGGCGGCCGATGCGTTGGAGCGCCGTCCCGTAGAGGATCCACTCGTCGGCGCCACCGCGCTCGGCTCGCCGCTCGAGCTCGTCCACCTGCTCTTGCGGCGAGAGGGTCTGCAGGTTCTTGGGCGGAACGAGATCGCTGAAGAACGAGGGCAGACCGGGTGCGATGTCCGGGTGCAGGAGGTCACCGGCTCGGATCGCCGACGAGGAATCAGGCTCGCGCATCTGCGCCAGGCGCCATTCGGCGGCCGCCTCGGCGGAGCGTCCCTCCGTGTAGAGGGCAAGCCCCAGATGAAGGTGAACGAGCGCGCTCGCGGGATGCTCGGTTGCGAGACCGCGCAGGCGCTCGAGCGTCCGCTCGGGCCAGGCCGCGATCGCAGCGCCGACGGCCGCCTCGAGCGAGGACGGGTGCGCGCGGAGAAGCGCGTCGAACTGCCGCCGAGCCGCAGCCCGGTCGCCGCCGTCATAGGCGCGCTCGGCAGCACGAAGCCCACGGGCCTCGGCGTCGTTCCGAATGACGACGCTGAGCTCGAGCGGTGGGGGCTCCTTCGCCCCTTCGCCATCGCCCCGGCCGATGAGCGCGACGCCGACCGCGGCCGCTGCCGCACCGAGCGCAAGAGCTCCGACCACGAGCCGGATTCGGGTGCGGGGGGACACCCGCCGAGCCTAGCCCCTGGCGCCTGGCTCCGGTGAAAAGCCGCGCCGTCCGGGGAAGCGCGGTCGCTATACTCGGTGAAGTGACTAGCTATCGTGAACTGCTGCAGCAGACGAAGTCCGAGATCGACGAGGTGGACGCCTCGCAGGCCCTCGATTCCTTGCGTGATTCTGAACGCGGATGCGTGATCGTCGACGTGCGCGAGCGCGAGGAATGGGACGAGGGCCACATTCCCGGCGCCGTCCACGTGCCCCGCGGGTACCTGGAGTCCCGCATCGAGACCGCCGTGCCGGACAAGTCGCGCCAGGTCATCGTCTACTGCGCGGGCGGGAATCGCTCCGCCTTTGCCGCGAAGACGCTCGCCGAGCTCGGCTATGAGAACGTCGTCTCGCTGGCCGGTGGCTTCACCGACTGGAAGCAAAACGGCCTCCCCTACGACGTCCCGCAGGCACTCGACGCGACGAAGCGCCGCCGCTACAGCCGTCACATCCTCATTCCGGAGGTCGGGGAGGAGGGCCAGCTCAAGCTGCTCGAGTCCCGCATCCTCCTGATCGGCGCCGGCGGGCTCGGCTCGCCCGCGTCCCTCTATCTCGCCGCTGCCGGCGTCGGAACGCTCGGCATCGTCGACGACGACACCGTCGACGAGACCAACCTTCAGCGCCAGATCGTCCACTCGACGGAGCGCCTCGGCGAATCGAAGGCCGACTCCGCCAAGCGGACGATCGAGGCGCTGAACCCCGACGTGACCGTGAAGGTCTTCAAGGAGAGGCTCACGTCGGAGAACGTCGACCGGATCCTGGGCGAGGGCTGGGACGTGATCGTCGACGGAGCGGACAACTTCCCGACGCGCTACCTCTTGAACGACGCCTCGGTTTGGCACGGGATCCCCGTCGTGCACGGCTCCATCTACCGCTTCGAGGGCCAGGCGACCGTCTTCAAGCCGTACGAGGGCCCGTGCTACCGCTGCCTCTTCCCGCAGCCGCCGCCACCCGAGCTTGCCCCGAGCTGCGCCGAGGGCGGCGTGCTCGGCGTGCTCCCCGGCGTCATCGGCTCGTTGCAGGCGAACGAGGCGCTCAAGCTGGCCCTCGGGATCGGCGAGCCGCTCATCGGACGTCTGCTCATGTTCGACGCGCTCGAGGGCACGTTCACCGAGATCTCGCTCCGGCGGGACCCGGACTGCCCGGTGTGTGGCGAGAACCCGACGATCACGAGCTACATCGACTACGTCGAGTTCTGCCAGGGCGGAAGGGCCCACGTAGCGGGATGACACGCGTGCGCATCCCGCCCACGCTCCGAGACGCGGTCGGCGGAGCACGCGAGGTCGACGCCTCCGGCGGCACCGTGCGCGAGGTGATCGCCGATCTCGCGGACCGCTTTCCGGGCCTTGGCAGCCAGGTGCTCGAGAACGGGACGGACATCGCGCCGTTCGTGAACGTCTACCTCGACAGAGAGGACGTCCGCACTCTGGAGGGCCTCGACACGCCGGTGGGTGAAGGCTCGACCGTGATCCTCCTCCCCGCCATGGCCGGCGGCGAGCGGACGCTGACTTCCTCCATTCTCGAGGCGATCGGCTCGACTCCCCTCGTCGAGTTGCAGCGCCTCGCGCCGGCGGGTGGCGCGCGCATCTACGCGAAGCTCGAAGGCCAGAACCCGACCGGCTCGATCAAGGACCGCATCGCGAAGACGATGGTCGAGGCGGCCGAGGCTTCAGGCGAGCTCGAGCCGGGACGTGAGCTCCTGGAGCCGACGAGCGGGAACACAGGCATCTCGCTCGCGATGGTTGCGAAGGTCAAGGGCTACCCGCTCACGTGCGTCCTACCCGAGAACTCAACGCCCGAGCGCGTGCGGCTGCTCGAGCTCTACGGGGCGAAGGTCATCTTCTCGCCGGCGGCGGAGGGCTCGAACGGCGCAGTCAAGCGGGCGCTGCAGCTCGCCGAGCGCGAGCCGCGCTACTTCATGCTGAACCAGTACGCGAACGAGGCGAACCCCCGCGCTCACTACGAGGGCACCGGCGCCGAGATCGCCGAGACGCTCCCCCGGGTCGACGCTTTCGTGGCAGGCCTCGGTACGGGCGGAACCCTGATGGGTGCCGGCGAGCGCCTGCGGGAATCCTTCCCGGATGTGCTCGTCGCGGCGGCGGAGCCCTTCCAGGGCGACCTCGTCTACGGCCTCCGTTCCCTTGCCGACGGCTACGTCCCGCCGATCCTGGACGTCTCGAAGCTCGACAGGAAGATCCTCGTCTCGAACGAGGAGTCGATCGCCGGCCTCCGGCGGCTCCTCGACCAGGAGGGAATCTTCGCCGGGGTCTCGTCCGGGGCGGTCATCCACGTCGCCCGCCGGATCGCCGCGGAGCTCGAGGACGGCGTCGTCGTCGCCGTGCTCGCCGACGCCGGCTGGAAGTACCTCTCGGCCGACTTCTGGACCGAGGGTGCGCAGACGATGGAGGACAGGGTCTGGTGGTAGTTCCCGCCGAGGTGCGCTCGGCGCTCGCCGAGCACGCTGAGGCGGAGAGACCGAACGAGGCCTGCGGGGTCGTCGTCTTCCGGGACGGCACCGCCGAGCGCTACATCCCGGGCACCAACCTCTCCGAAAGCCCGTACCGCTACGAGCTCCAGGTTCCCCCCGAGACGTGGTTCCTCGAGGACGAGGGCTACGAGCTCGCCGTCTTCCACTCGCACGTCTCGAGCCCGCCGCGGCCCTCGCGCACCGATGTCGAGAACATCGGGCTGTGGGAAGGGAGGCCGTACCTGATCCTCTCGTTGCACACGGGCGAGCTGGCCGGCTGGCGCATCGCCGGCGGCCGCATCGAGCCCGAAGCGCTCTCGGGCTGAGGAAAGGGTTAGTTGTGGATCTGGATGTTGCCCTTCTTGAGGACGCCACCCGCCAGGTAGCCGCTCGCCGTCTGGATCGAGAACCTGTCGCAACCGCCGCCTGATTCGCAGAGATCGTCGACCTCGATCCGGTACGTGGTCGCGACTCCGTTGATCGTGGCGTTGCCCCGGATGGTCGCGTGGCTGCCACTGACGAGGAGGCTCGTGACATTGCGGCACTTGATCGTCGTCCCGCTCGCCCGGTCCTCGACGTTGCACTGGCCCTTGAACGTGCTTCCGTCACTCTGAGCGTTGAAGCCGAACGCCAGCACGTCAGTCCCGCCGAAGTTGCTCGTCTGGCCGCCACCGGTCACCTGGCCGGTGGAGCCCGCAGAAACGACCCAGACCTTCGTCACCGTGTCGCCGACCTCCCCGTCGTCCTGGACCCCGTTCCCGTTCCGATCCGGGAAGGCGCTGATGAGGTCGGAGCCGGGCACACTGGGACCCGTGTAGGAGATGCTGCAATCGCCGGTGGCGTCACTCGAGCACGAGGCGGTGGTCGTGACCGATCCCTCGACGCCAAACAGAACCGTCACTCCCGCAAGGGGATGAGGTGTCGCCTCGACGGTCGAGACGGACGCCGTGACGGTGTGCGTGGTCCCGACCTCGTTGATCGCGGTGCGCGGGCTGAGGACGACGGCAGCGGATTGCACGACGGGCTGTGCATCGACGCACGGGGTGAACTCCGACGTGTTCCCGTCGGGGTCGGTCGCGGTGGAGGTCACGAATGCGGCCTCCTCGCCGAACGTGAAAGAGAACGCGACGTCGCCTGCCGCATCGGTGGTCACGTCCCGCACGCCGAGGAGCTTCTTGCCCTCGCCCAGGTGGGACGCGTCGCAGACGAAGAGCTCGACGCGATACGTCGTCACCGGATGGCTGCTGAGATGCCCGTCGATCGTCGTCGTGCCGCCTCCCGTCGTGACCGGGCCCAGCTCGGGGAAGTTCTGGAGCTCGTTCGAGCCGGTGTCGGCGTCGCCGGGGTCATTGGGCGTCGGCCCGGCCGGGAACAGGTCGATCCCCATCAGGTTTCCGTACATCGAGTTGCCGAGGATGGCGTTTCGGGTGCCCTCTCGCACCTCCACGCCCCGGCCGGGATACGTGTTGGCGATGACGTTGCCCTCGGACGACGCGCTGCCGCCGACCGTGTTGCCATTCGACCGGTCGAGGAGGATGCCCGTCTGGGTGTTGCCCAGGGACGCGAACCCGCCGGCGTCGGTGCCGATCAGGTTGCCCTCGATGCGGTTCGACGACGCGAACTGGAGCTCGATTCCGTTGCCGTTACCCGAGATGACGTTGCCGGCGCCGGCAGCCGCGCCGCCGATGAGCTCGCCCGAACCGCCCGTGCCCGTCGCGAGGTCGGACAGGACGAAGATCCCGACGGCGTTTCCGACTGCGGCCGTTCCGGCGGCGTTCGTGCCGATCAGGTTGCCTTGCACGACCGAGTCCGCACCCTGCAAGAGCACGCCGAAGTCGTTGCCCGAGATGACGTTGGCGGCTCCGGAGACGGTCCCCCCGACCAGCGTTCCTTCCGCCCCGATCACGACGACCACACCTGACTTGTTGTGGACGGCGGTGGCCCCGCTCGCGTCGACCCCGATGTAGTTCCCTTGGATCACGTTGCCGGTCGCGATGCTCCCGACGAACGGGTCGCCGACGATCCGAATCGCATCGTCGGCGTTCCCGGAGACGACGTTTCGCGCCGCTACCGTGGTGCCGCCGATGACGTTGTCGTCGGAGTTCAGAACCTCGATCCCGATGCCGTTTCCGGCTGGAGCCGTGCCGCTCGCATCCGTGCCCACGAAGTTCCCCTCGATGCGGCTCCCGCCGCCGTCGATGAGCAAGATCGCGCGGAAGGGCAGTGGAAATCCGTTCACGACGAAACCGCGGATGACGCTTTGCGCCGCGCGGAGGACAAGTCCGTGACCGCCCGCGGCGGTGCCGACGATCTCGATCAGCGGGGAGCCTGCGTAGCCCGGCTGGGTGCTTGCGTCGAGCGTCACAGGGTCGGTGATCTCGGGAAGCGGCGAGAGCGGAGCAATGGTCTGCGGGCCTCCGCCTCCGATCGCGAAGGCGACGACGTCCTGGCCGGGCGCGCCGTTGGCGGCGTTCAGCGCCTCGCGCAGGCTGCAGTGGCTTGCCGTGCAGCTCCCGTCGTTGACATCGTCCGCCGTGGTGACCGTGAAGGTCGCTGCGCTCGCTACCGCCGGTGCGGCGACGACGAGCGCTGCAACGGACACGCCAAACGAGATCCGAGACCAAAGACGCCGCATACCGACTTTCCCTCCTCCGACAACATCAGTTCCTGAGCTTTTGCTTTTACTCGTCTTGTTGACAATGGTCAAGTGGAAAGCCGGGAACTTTTGCAACCGGCCCGGCGTCGAAGAGCCATGAAAACCTTCCTGTTTGCTCTCCTCGTCTTGCTCGCCCTGGCCGGCTGCGGCGGCTCGGCGAGCCAAAATCGCACCGAGCCGGGCGGTAACGGCGGCAGCTCGGCGATCGCGGTCGGCCCCGGCATCTCGATCGAGGAGGCAATCGCCTCCACGCTCGAAGGCCCCCTCCTCGTGAACGGCAGCGTCCTCGCCGACGGCGGGCAAGTGCGCTTCTGCAGCGCGCTCGCCGAATCGTTTCCACCCCAGTGTGGCGAGCCGTCGCTGCGGATCGAAGGCCTGAAGCTCGCCGAGGTTGACGACCTCCAGACCGCGAGCGACGTGAGCTGGTCGAACGGGCCCGTGCAGCTGCTCGGCACGGTCGAGGACGGAGTCCTCACGGTCTCTACCACCTCGCTCTAGTAGGCGGGCTTAGCGAAACGCAGCGCTGTGCCGAGCGAGGTTCCGCCAAACCCTCCTAGGGATTGACGCGGGAGGACGGCGCGCCGACAACGGGTGGGTGAAGCTTCTTCCCGTCTTCGGCCCGCTCGCGGCGGCCGCCGTCCTCTCGCACGCGGCCGCAGCCGCACCCGTTCCGGTCGCCGGCACCCCCTCCTGCCCCGTGCTCCCCGCGTCGAATGTGTGGAACAAGCCGATCGACCGCCTTCCGCTGCGCTCGAACTGGCGCACAATCGTGACCTCGATCGGCGCAGGCGCATCGCTCCACGCCGACTTCGGCTCCGGGCTCTGGGACGGCGGCCCGATCGGAATCCCGATCACAGTCGTCGACGCGACCGAGCCGGCGAGCTTCGTCGACTTCCTCTACGACGACGAGAGCGATCCCGGCCCGTATCCGATCCCCGACGACGTCGCGATCGAGGGAGGCCCGGCCGCCGACGGCGACCGGCACGCGCTGATCGTGGACCGCGACTCCTGCACGCTCTACGAGCTCTTCGCCCTCTACCCCTCCTGGAGCGCGGGCTCGGGCGCCGTCTTCGACCTCACCTCCAACGCGCTCCGACCGGCAGGCTGGACGTCGGCCGACGCGGCCGGGCTGCCCATCCTTCCCGGTCTCGTGCGCTACGAGGAGGTCGCCGCCGGGCGCATCGACCACGCAATCCGGTTCACCGTCAAGCGCTCGCGCAAGGCCTACGTCTATCCCGCCCGTCACTACGCGTCGAGCCTGACGAGCACCACCCTCCCTCCGATGGGCCTGCGGCTGAAGCTCCGCGCGAAATTCCCGATCGCGGGGTTTCCGCCTCAGGCCCGCGTCGTCCTGAAGGCGCTCAAGCGCTACGGGATGATCGTGGCCGACAACGGCTCCAGCTGGTACATCACCGGCGCGCCGGATTCCCGCTGGGTGAACGACCAGCTGCACACGCTCGGCCGGGTCAAGGGCTCCGACTTCCGCGTCGTGGACACGCGGAGCCTGCGGAGCGGCTAGACCCTCCTAGAGCTCGACCGGCCGGCCTTCGTCGGCCGAGCGGTGGAGAGCTTCGAGGGCCCGGGCCTGGCCGACCGCGTCCGCGCGGCCGAGCAGCGGCTCGGCTTCCCCCCGAATCGCCGCGCTCATGTTCTCCAGCTCGAGCCGGTATGAATCGGCGGGCGGAAGCGCGATCTCCTCGCGGCTCTCTTCTCGGCGGAGGTGGAGTACGAGACGGCGCGCGAGCCAGGGGTCCGGGATCACGAGCGAGCCCTCGTCTCCGACGACCTCGAGCGCGTCCCGCCGCGGGACATCCATCCCTGCGTCCACCTGCGCAAGAACCCCGCGCGGGAAGCGAAGGGAGCCCGTGAAGAGGATGTCGACGCCTGAGTCTCCGATCACCTGCTCTCCGTAGACCCGCTCCGGCTCGCCGCCGAGCAAGCGCGCGGCGCTGACGCAATACGTACCCACGTCCATGAGAGCGCCGCCCTCGAGCTCCGGGTCGAGTCGGATGTTGCGCTTGCCTTCGACCGGGAAGCTGAAGGTTGCGCGGACGAGCTGGAGGCGGCCGATCACGCCGCCCTGGACGAGCTGGGCGAGCTTCGCGGTCTGCGGGCTGTGTCGCCACATGAAGGCCTCCATGAGCACGAGCCCCGCTCGCTCGGCGGCGTCGAAGGCAGCCTCGACGTCTACCACCCGCCGGGTGAGCGGCTTTTCGCACAGGACATGCTTGCCGGCCTCGAGGGCCTTGATCGACCACTCGACGTGGAGGGAGTTCGGCAGCGAGATGTAGACGGCTTCGACGCCGGGATCCTCGAGCAGCTCCTCATAGCTCCCGTACGCGCGCTCGATCTCGTGCTCGGCGGCGTAGGCCTCGGCCCGCTCTCGTTCGCGACTCGCGACGGCGACCACCTCGGCGGCGCCGGTCTTCTCCGCCGCGGCGAGGAGCATCCTGTTGATCCGTGCGGTCGAGAGGAAACCGAAGCGGACCGGGCCGTTCATGCGCAGAGCTCCCGGGCAACGGCGAGGTAGACGTCCTTGCAGCGCTCGAGGTCGGCGGTGTCGACCCACTCCACCTCCGCATGGGCCCCCTCGCCCCCGGGGCCGAAGACGACCGTCGGAATCCCTGCTGCGGCGAAGACCGCCGAGTCTGCCCAGAACGGGACGCCGACGACGGCCGGGCCGCCGGCGTGGCGGCGGACCGCCTGCACGACCTCCTCGTCCTGCGAGACCTCGAACGGCTCGCGGACGAAGGTCGTCCGGATCTCGGGTCCCGAGCCGTCGGCGAGCGCCCGGATCTGGCGCTCGACCAGCTCGGCGCTCTCGCCGGGGACGGTGCGGCGCTCGAGGCTGAGCACGCAGCGCTCGGGATACGTCGAGAGCTCCTGACCGCCCTCGATGAGGGACGCATGCACGGAGCCGCTTCCGAGAAGGGGATGCGAGGGGTTCGCCGCCAGGGCCGCGCTGAGCGCGTTCAGCCCCGTGAGAACGCGGCCCATCGCGACGATCGCGTCTGCGCCGAGGTCGGGCCGAGACCCATGGGCGGCCCGACCCTTCGTCTCCACCTCGATCCAGACGAAGCCTTTGTGGGCGACCGCGAGCTGCATCCCGGTGGGCTCCGCCACGATCGCGGCGTCGGCCCGGTAGCCGCGCGCGGCCGCCTCGGCGCCGATCGAGGCGACTTCCTCGTCGACGACCGCCGCGACGAGCACGTCGCCCCGCAGACCGGCCTGAGCCGCCTCGGCCCCGGCGACCATGATCGCGGCCAGGCTTCCCTTCATGTCGTAGGCGCCCCGGCCGTGGAGCCGGCCGTTCTCGACGCGCGGCTCGAGCGGCGCCTCCATGCCGGCGTAGCCGACCGTGTCCATGTGGGCGTTCAGGAGGAGGGAGCGCCCGCCGCCGCTTCCCCTTGCCCGGCCGATCACGTTCGGCCTGCCCGGAGCGACCTCCTCGACCTCGGCGACGAGCCCCGCCTCCTCGAGCCAGCTCGCGACGAAGGCGGCGATCTCGGCCTCCCCCGCTCCCCCAGGGACGAGCTCGGGGTTCACCGAGTCGATGCGAACGAGCTCGGCGGTGAGCTCGGCGACGGGAATCATCCGCTTCCGCGCTGGCTCGGCGGCGGGCAGAACTGCTCGTAGCGCGCGGTGCAGATCTGCTCCCAGGTCAGGAAGCGGTCGTGGACGACCGTATCCTGGATGAGCTGGATGTCGTTCGTGATCGGCACGGCCTGGTGGACGACGGCCGGTATGCGGCGAGAACCGACGAGAACGGAGGTCTGAAGATCGGGAACGTCGCCGCGGGCGACCTGCGCCGCGAGGAACGCGGCATCGCTTGCCTCCGGGGCGACCGGCCTGTAGACGGTCAGGCACTGGTCACCCGCCAGGACACGCTGCACGGCCTCGAGGGTCGCGCCGGCGCCCGTGACGGGAATCCCGTTCAGCCTCCGGCCGGCCAGTGCCTCGATCGCGCCCGCGGCAAGCTCATCGCTCGGCGTGAGGACGCCGTCCAAAGCTGGGCCGATGCGGTCGAGGACGTCGTCGAGGACTCCGGCGGCGAGCAGGGAGTCCCAGGCAGGAACGGCCTCCTCGGCCACCTTGACGAAGCTCTTCTCTGCGAAGCGGGGCTCGAGGACGGCGTCATAGCCCTCCTTCAGCACCTGGGCAGCGCCGTCCGTCGGCGGCCCGTCGAGCTCGGCGACGCGGGCGTTCACGAGGCCCCGATCGCCCAGGCACCGTACGAGCCCCTCTCCGAGCATGCGCCCGACGGCTTCGTTGTCGTAACCGACGAAGTAGTCGGGCCCCGGCTCCCCGGTACTCACCCGGTCGTATTCGATGACCGGGACGCCCTCCGCCCGGGCGGCGGCGACGATCGCCGTCCCTGTCACAGCGTCCACCGGGGCCACGAGGAGCACGGTGGCGCGCGCCAGCGCCTCGCGCGCCTGCTCTTGCTGGCGCTCCGAGTCGCCCCCGGCGTTGTCGATCGAATGCTCCATGCCGGCGTCGGAGAGCGTTTGCTCGAGAACCGGCCGGTCCTGGGTCACCCAGCGCGGGGAGCTCGTCTCCGGCAGCAGGACCGCCACGAAGGGAGAGCGGTCGCCCGGAGTGGGCCCTGTTACCACTGTGCTCCCCTCCGCTCCGTCGCCGCCCTGACAGCTGACGATCCCGACTATGAGCGCGGCGACCCCGGCCAGGAGCACGAGACCCAGCGCGACGAGGACTCCGCGTTCCCTCACTGGGGGAGCGGCTGGACGAACTCCACCGGGGCGCCGTCGACCTCGATGAAGGCGACACGGACCTCACCGAAGACGTCGAAGGGGTCGGCGAGGGCCTCCTTGCCCGCCAGCGCCTCCTCCAGGCTGTCGACGAGGTAGGCGACGTGCGGGAGGGTGCGGATCAGTTCCACCTCGGTGCTCGAGGGCTCGTACCAGAGCCATTCGACGCGATACGGGTGGTCGGCCGGGCTTGTGAGCCACAACCGCTTCGACTCGAGAAAGCGCATGCCTTCGCGCTTCGCGTCCGTCGGGACGCCGATGTGGTCGAACTCCACGGAGGCCAAATCCTACTCGGCCGCGAGAAGCGCTTCGGCTTCCTCCTTGGGCAGGAACTCGACCTCGAGCCGCTCGATCCGCGGGCCGTCCACGTCGAGGACATGGAAGCGCATGCCGTCGTGAACGACCTCGTCGCCCTTCTCGGCCGCGCGCCCGAGCTCCCCGAAGACGAAGCCGGCGATGGTGTGGTAGTCCTCCTGCGGCAGGTCGGCTCGGAACTGCTCGTTGAAGTCGTCGATCGGGAAGGTCCCGTCGATGCGTATGTGGCGATCGTCGACCCGTTCGACCGACTCGTCCGGCAGGTCGTACTCGTCCTCGATCTCGCCCACGATCTCCTCGAGGAGGTCCTCAAGGGTCACGATCCCCTGGAAGGCTCCGTACTCGTCCACGACGAGCGCCATGTGCTGGTTCCTGCGCCGGAACTCGGCCAGCATCGCGGCCAGGTCCTTGGTCTCGGGGACGACGTGGGCCGGGCGGATGAGCTCCTCGATGACCACGTTCTCGATTCCACGGTCGTAGAGAGCCGAGAAGAGATCGCGCACGTGCAGGAGCCCGAGCACCTCGTCGAGAGAGGCGCGGTAGACCGGGTAGCGCGTGTAGGGGGAGTCGATCACCGCCGCGAGGCACTCTTGGGGCGGGAGGTCGATCGAGATTGCGACCACCTCCGGGCGCGGAACCATGACCTCGTGGACCTCCTTGTCCGCGAAGTCGAAGACCTTGTAGACCATCTCTTCCTCTTGCTCCTGGATGACACCCGTGTCCTCGGCGGCCGCGACGATGTGGCGGATGTCCTCCTCCGTGTGCGCGACGACGCCCGCCGGCGCCGGTTGAATGCCGAACAGGCGCGTGAGGGCATTCGCAGACTCCTGCAGGAACCAGACGAGCGGGTACGTGGCGATGAAGAACGCCTCGACGGGGAGCGCGACCCAGAGCGCGGTCTCTTCGTTCTTCGTCAGCGCGACGGCCTTGGGCACGAGCTCGCCCAGCGTGACGTGGAGGTAGGTGACGATGGCGAAGGCGAGGATGAAGGCGACGGTGGTCGCCAGCACCGGGTTGAGAAAGTGCTCGACGAGCGGCTCGCCGACGGCGCCGAGCGCGATCGAGAAGGCCGTGATGCCAAGCTGAACCGTCCCGATGAAGCGCACGGGATCGTCCATGATGCGGAGAGCGATCTTGGCCCGCCGGTTGCCGTCGTGGGCGAGCTCGAACAATCGCGTCCGCCGCGCCGTCACGAGGGCGTACTCGGCCGCGACGAAGAAGGCGTTCCCTGCGACGAGCAGGAACACCGCGAGGATCTTGAGGAATTCGTTCATGCCCCGCTTCCCGGGGCCTGGGTACTAGGCGGGATCTCGTCCAACTTTGCGACTCAGGATAGCGCAGCCCACACGGTCTTCCCGCCTGCGATCGTCTGCACAGGCGTGAAATCGGCGCCGAGGACGGCGATATCGGCCCGGAAGCCGGGCGCGAGCCGCCCGCGGTCGGCGAGCCCGAGCACCTCCGCCGCCACGAGGCTTGCCATCGTCGCGGCCTCGGCGAGGCCGAAGCGAGCCATGTGCTTGACGAGCTCCGCGCCCGCCCGCGTTCCGCCCCCGAGGCGGTTGCCCGGGAGCACGGCAGTGGCGACGAGATCGCTCGTGAGCGCGATCCGATGGACGCCCGCGACGCGCACCGTCAGCTCCTCGACCCGCGGGTGCAGGTGGCGCCCGTCGGCGATCAGGCCGACGGTCACCCGCTCGTCGAGAAGGAGCTCCGGGATCGGCCCGGTGGAGCGCGCCTTCACCGGCGCCATTGCGTTCCAGAGGTGGGTCGCGAAAGTTGCGCCCGCCTCGACGGCGGCCCGGGTCGTCGCCACGTTCGCGTGCGTGTGCCCGATCGCGGCGACCGACCTTTTCGCGATCAGCGCGATCGCCTCGACCGCGCCCGCAAGCTCGGGCGAGACCGTCACGACGCGCACGTCGCCACGCGCCAGCCACTCGCGCAGCAGGACGAGATCGACCGCCAGAAGCTCGTCCACCGGGATCGCCCCGGCCGCCTCCGGGTTCAGAAAAGGACCCTCCAGGTGCAGGCCGAGGCAGAGCGGATCGGTCGTTTCCTGCGGCCGGCGCGCCGTTTGCAGATAGCCCGTGATTCCACGAGCAGCGAGGTTTCGGGCGTCGTAGACGTGCAGGTCGAGAAACCCCGGAAGCAGCATGTGGCCTACGTCTGCGGCCTCTTCCCGCACGTCCACGATCAGCTCTTCCTCGATCGTCAGCTTGCCCGGCCGAGCGCCGTCGATGGGGTCAACCAGAAGTCCCTCTAAAGTGTGACGCCCTGTCACCCGATTATCATCGTGCCTTGGGGGAAGCCGCACTGTCCACAAACGGAGCACCAGCCGAGATCACTTGCCTGATCGCCGACGACCACGAGGTCGTTCGCGAAGGGCTACGTCTCTCGCTTTCTCGCTCACCGCAGATTCGCGTCGTGGGCGAGGCTTCGGACGGGGCGAGCGCGGTTGCGATCGCCGAGAGGCGGCGGCCGAACGTCGTGATCATGGATGTTCGCATGCCGGGCATGGACGGCCTGGAGGCGACCAAGATCCTCACGGAGCGCCTTCCGGAGACCGCGGTCCTCATCTTCACCGCCTACGGTGAGCGCAGCCTCCTGGGGCGCGGGCTCGAGGCGGGCGCCAAGGGCTACATCCTGAAAGAGGCGCCGCACCAGACACTCCTCCGCGCCATCGAGAAGGTCGCGAGCGGCGAGGGCTACGTCGATCCCGCCCTCATGCCCGCGCTCCTCACGCGCGAGCGCGAGGAGATGCTGACGGTACGCGAGCGCGAGATCCTGCAGCTCCTGGCCGACGGCATGTCGAACTCCGATGTCGCAGCGCGGCTCTTCATCAGCCAGGAGACCGTGAAGAGCCACGTCAGGCACATCCTCGCAAAGCTCGAGGCCGACACGCGCACCCATGCCGTCGCGATCGCTCTTCGCGAGTCGATCATCGATTAACTTCCCGAGCCTGCTGGTCGCAGGCACGGTTGCGTGTGCCTTCGTCGGCGCGATCGGCTGGGCCCTCGGCCAGCCGGTGCTCGCCGCCGCTGGGCTCATCGGAGCGACCGCAGTGGCCGGCGCGTTCGCCGTCTACCTGATCGTGTCGGAACGGCGCCGCCACGAGTCGGCCGAAGACGAGCTGGCTGCTCAGGCGAGCTTCCTCGAATCGCTCGTCGACTCGATTGCCGCCGTTTCGGCTCCGATCGACCCGGACGAGATCATCTCCCGGGCCTGCGAGGAGGCGAAGCGGCTCTTCGACGCGCGCTCGGCGCGGTTCATTCCACCAGGCGAGCGAGCGGAGGAATCGGCCAAGACCCTCGTCGTGCCGCTCGCGGTCAGAGGGGAGCCGATCGGGTCGCTCGAGATCATCCGCTCGACCCCGTTCGAGCGGTGGGACCGGACTCGGGCCACCGTGCTCGGCGACTTCGCCTCCCGGGCGGTTGAGAACGCACGGCTCGTCGTCGAGGCCCACGAACGCGAGAGCGAGCGCGCCCGGCTCACCGAGCAGCTCATCACGGCCGAGCAGGACGAGAGGCGCCGGCTCTCGCTCTTCCTCCACGACGGTCCCGTT
>JBDTRS010000044.1:0-15276 GCA_039931575.1 Gaiellaceae bacterium | reverse complement strand
AGCACCTCCGGCTCGACGATCGGCACGAGACCGGCCTCCTGGCAGAGCGCGGCGTAGCGAGCGAGGGCGTTCGCGTTCACCCAGACCGAGTACTCGCTCGGCAGATCTGCGCCGATCGAGTACGTCGCGCGCCACTTGGCGAAGCGCGCGCCTAGCTCGCGATACTCGGCGAGGCGTTCGCGTAGCCCGTCGAGTCCCTCGGTGATCGTTTCCCCTTCGGCGAGCGCGAGCGGCTTGGCGCCCTTGTCCACCTTGATCCCCGGGATCACTCCCTTGCTCTCGAGGAGCGCGGGGAACGGCGTGCCGTCCGCGGAGCTCTGGCGGATGGTCTCGTCGTAGAGGATGACGCCGCTGACGTGATCCTCCATCCCCGGGGCCGTGAAGAGCAGGTCGCGGTACGCGCGCCGGCTCTCCTCGGTCGATTCGACGTCGATCGAGTCGAAGCGCTTCTTGATCGTCCCGTCGCTCTCGTCGGCGGCGAGAATTCCCTTCCCCGGCGCCACGAGCGCGCGGGCAATCGTCTCGAGCTCGTGTTCGGCCATGGCCCTCTCCTTGGTCGAAATCTTCCCGACAGTATCTTCCATACCCATCGGGAAAGGAGTACCATGCGCCACTTGAGGGGCGGCGCTGCGGCGGCCGTCCCTCTTGGTTTTGCGGTGACCGGGAGGCTCTAGGGGATGAGCGCGGCGACTGCGTTGAACTTGGCCGCGACGGAGTCGGAGAAGACCGCGAGCAGCGCGACGATGCCTGGCGTAATGACGGCGAGGATGACGCCGTATTCAGCCATGGTCTGGCCATCTTCCCGGCGGCAGAGGCGAAGGGTTTTCACCCTCAAATCGTCGCGCCGAAGGCGCCGAATCGCTATCCCCCCTACGGGCGAGGGTGCGCTACCCTTTTTCGGCAGCGCGGACGTAGCTCAGTTGGTAGAGCATCAGCTTCCCAAGCTGAGGGTCGCGGGTTCGAACCCCGTCGTCCGCTCTCGTTTTACGGCTCTCGCTGCCATGCGGGTCGCTGAGCCGGTTCGGAATCGACTGCCCGCGATCTCCGTAGAACGTAATTCGCTTTTGGCGGCAGGCTCGCTTGGGGGCCACGAGCCGTAAAACGGCGAGGGGGCGGGCCAATTGCCGCCACCTTCACCAGCAGGGGGCAGCGCCACGAGGAAGCCAGCGTCCTCATTTTGCAAGGCCCGGTTCGAGGGATCAGCCGCCCCTTCGGTTCGCCGACCTTTGAGTGATGGGCGTTGATGACCGCGACTGGATGCGAGCGCCTCGTGGCGAGGAGCCGGTGAGACGACCCAACGTGCGCCAGCCCGAGTTTCCGTTCAGACGCAAACCGGAGGATTTCTGGCGGCGGGCCGTTCCCTTCTGGGAGGCGACCTGGATAGTCTTCGTCGGGTGCGCAGGTGGGATGCTAGGAGCGCACGCGAGCGTTCGGGCGGGCCTCCATCACCTCCCGGAGGACGCCGACCACGCGCGGCCTCCTGTCGCCTCGAGATATGAAGCCATCCAACTTCCGCCGTTCGACAAGGCCCCCCTTGAGTGCCATCGTGTGGGGCGTGGCAGCTGCATACGAGTACGTTGCTTGGTTCCGAGACGAGAGGCTCCCCCCCGACGATCAGGATTACGAATGGCCGGCTGTCTTCATCGTGGTGGCAGACAGCGCGGAGGCAGCCCTCGCATGGGGCGACCGACTCGCGGCTGACTACGCGCAGGCCCTGAGCGAGCGGTTTATTCACTCGGGAGCCGAGCTTGCTTCTGGCATCCTGATCTATCTCAACGAGAATGGGGCTGAGTTACCCGTGGTGTTCGATGGTGTGCCGTTACTGGGAGCGAGCATTAACGAACTGAGCGCGGTCGCGGAGCGTGAGTTGCGACGTGCTTCGGAACGCTTGCGGTCGGGCGACCGGTGATACAGGGTGGGAATCTCTGGCGGGCCTGAGAGAACCGCAAGACCCGGGCAAGCGCTCCACCCGCAAGTGGACCATGTTTTTTCACGCCTTCGGATCTTGTGGACGGAACGGAGCGGGCTTACGCTGAGACGATGGAGTTCTGGCGAGGCAAGGACGAGTTCGCGAACCCCGCACACAGAGAGGCCGCTAGCGCCTTCGAGCGCGAATAGTCATTGTCACCGGGCAGTTTTGGTAGAGGCGAAACCCGCTACGCGCAAGCGGTTTGGCTCATCGCCGCCGGCGACGTCGGATTCTAACTGTGCCTACGTCCTGTAAAGCCGGCTCGCCATCAGGCGGGCCTCATCGAGCTCGCACTCACACGGCCGCGACCCATCGGGTGAGAAGACCATGGTGTAGGAGACGCCGCCTACCGCGCGTCCGACCTGGAAGCTCAGGTACTCGGTCGGATACTCGACTCTGGTGCCGTCCGAGATGGTGATCGCGTAGCTCACGAGGTAGATCGCGGTTCGAGCACCGATGGCCGGTTCGGTCTCGAGGCGGGCATAGAGCACGCTTGGCTGCAGGCCTTTCCTCTTCAGCCAGCCCTTGATGCCGTTCCGGATACAGAGGAGAACCGTCCGGTTGGACGTCGCCTCGAAGTAGGCCGCCGCCTGCCCAGCGTTCGCGAAGAGCTTCACGCGCGACTCGGTACTGGCGCCGTTGTCGGTCCTGTAGAGCGATCGAGCACGGCCGGTGACAGTAAGCCTGGAGAGGTCGGGATCGTTCTGCGGACAACCCGGCCCCGAGTCGGCGCCGAGATCCGCCGGGTGCCAGATGGCCGCCACATCGTCTGGATGGAGGACGGCTTTTCTCGCGAGCCTCATGTCGCTCGCGGCATGGTGCTCTTGGTAGTCGTGCGATTTGTTCGAGCTGGGATTCTTCGAGCGCTTCGCCGGCTTCGAGCTCTCCTCCGGGGTGGTCGTCACCGGGGGTGCAGCCGCGCTGGGCGGATTCGGGCTCGATTCTCCGGCCGAAACTCTCGAGCTGGCCCAGAACACTCCTACGAAGAGGATCCCGAAGGCGGCGAGGCCGAGCAGCAGGCGCATACCGTTGCAGTCGGTTCAGGCCCACAGCCCCGCGACCCCCGGGCGGGTGAGTTTCGGTTCGGGGCAGCGACGACGCGGATCAAGGCGGGCGCCAAGGTATGCCGAGGGCCCGGCGGAGCCTCAGTCACGCAAGCTGAGGGTCGCGCGGTGCCCGTTTGGTGCCCGCACTCGCCGCCAAGAGGCCGAAACAGACAAAAACGCAAAGCTCGGGCTGGGTTCCGAAAGTCCAGATTTCATGCGGCCTGCCGGAAACAGATGGCAGTAGACGGAAACGGTCAGAAAGCCCAGTGACCGATTCCCAAGCTGAGGGTCGCGGGTTCGAACCCCGTCGTCCGCTTCCCAAAAGCCCCGCAGTCGCGGGGTTTTTACTTTTAGTCAGAGTTCAGGCCATGTGAACGGGCCTGCCCATTCTCACAGGCCTCGGTGAGCAGGCACGGCCGCGCATCGACGGCCGTGCCTGCGCTTCCGCTAGTGCATGCCTTGGGCGTGCTCTTTCATGACGTCGATCTCTCGCTCTTGGGCGGCGATGATCTCGGTGGCGAGCTCCTTGACTTCATCATGGCCCGCCCTCTCCTCGGCCAGCCGCGCCATCCGGATTGCTCCATCGTGGTGGCCGATCATCATCTCCGCGAACGCTTGGTCGACGTCCCCCACGGTCGAGAGGTCCGTGCCGAGATGCTCCATGCCGGCCTCGGCCGCCGACAGCCCCAACGTTTCGAGCGCGGCCTCGTCGGGCCCGGGCTCCTTCGAGCCGAACCACTGCTCGCGCCAGCCGAGCATTTGGTCGATCTCGATCTGCTGCGCTGCGATGATGCTGTCGGCGATGTTGATCAGGTCGGGCTGGCTAAGTCCCGCAGCCAAGGCTTCGCGGGCCATCTCGATTGCCGCTCGGTGATGGGGCACCATCGCGTCGATGAAGGCGCGATCGAACGGGACCTGACCCGAGGCGACCGTCGGCTGGCCGCCGCCGGTTGGCGCGGCAACTTCGTCGTTTCCTCCGCAGCCCGCCGCGCCGAACGCGACGGCGGCGAAAAGCACTGCCAGTTTCCTCATCTTCTCCTCCTTGTAGACGTCAACAAGCGAGCCGCAGCTCGCGCACGACTGGAGGAGAATCAGTTTCGAAAGCGCTGCAGGACGCGTGGTGAGGCCCTCGCCCTAGCGTCGAGCGGCGCCAATGCGAAAGCCGCGGTCGGGGCTGCGACCGCGAGCGCGAGCGCCTGAAGGAACCGCCGCGGCACTTCGGACCGCGGCACCGTGATAATCACAACGACGGAGACGAGCAGCAGGCACAGGCCGATCGCCGAACCGGCCATGCCTTCGTGGCTCTTCATCTGGGGCAGCCCGTGACCGGCTGTGCCGTAAGCCAGTACCGCCGCTGCGGCGACTGCGGCGAGCAACAAGCGAAGCAGCACGCGCATCGCGGTCAGGCTAACGACTTTCGCGGCTGTGGCGCGGCCGCTGGTCCGAAATCATGAACATACCCCTACCGGGTATAGTAGTCGTAGGCAGCGAAAGGAGTAGCACGATGAATGAGACGGTGACTTACCGCGTTCCCGGTATGCACTGCGACCACTGCAAGACCGCGGTCGACGAGGAGCTCTCCGCCGTCGATGGAGTCGAGGCGGTCGATGTCGACCTCGACACGAAGCTGGTCGTTGTCCGCGGCCAGCGTCTTGAGGATGCAGAGCTGCGTGCAGCGATCACCGCGGCAGGTTACGAGGCTGAGGCTGCCTGATGATCACGGTCTCCGAGCGCGCTTCCACGCGACGGTTGCCGAGCAGAAGGAGGAACTCCTCGAGGCACTACGGGGCTTCGCCAGGACGCGCCAGGTGAGCGAGCCGGCGACGAAACGCTCCGCCCCGGCGCGGGCCGTCCTGCACGTCGGCAACCTTCACTACGCGAGTGAGAAGGAGGTCGTCGAGCGCGTCCTCTCGCGCCGCCGGGGAGTCGTCGCGGTAGAGGCGAATCCGGTCGCGCAGACGGCGACGGTCTCGTTCGACCCCCGCGAGACCTCAGTCGAAGAACTCGCGCACTGGATCGAGGAGTGCGGCTTCCACTGCTCCGGTCGCTCCGTCCCCGGCCACGTCTGCGACCCGCTGGCGCAGGAGGGCGCTGACGCCCCGACACACGACCACGCCGCCGCCGTGCGTGCCGAGGCCGCCCACGGCCACGGCCACGGCGGCCATGCCGGGATGTCGATGGCGGCGATGGTGCGCGACATGCGCAACCGCTTCCTGGTCGCGGTCGCCTTCGCAATCCCGATCGCGCTCTGGTCGCCGCTCGGCGACAGCCTGTTCGGCTCGACGCCACCGACGCCGTTCGGAACCGGCGACGACCTCTGGCAGTTCTTCCTCAGCCTGCCGGTGATCTTCTACTCCTCGTGGATCTTCTTCCGCGGTGCCTACGTCGCGCTCAAGGCGAAAACGCTCGACATGATGGTCTTGGTCGCGGTCGCGATCGGCACCGGCTGGATCTACTCGGTCGCGGCGACGTTCTTCATCTCCGGCGACGTCTTCTACGAGGCGGCCGCCTTCCTGGCCGCCTTCGTCCTCCTGGGCCATTGGTTCGAGATGCGCGCCCGGGGCGGCGCCAACGACGCCATCCGGGCGCTCCTCGATCTGGCGCCGCCGAAGGCGGTCGTGATCCGCGACGGCAAGGAGCTGGAGATTCCCACGGCTGAGGTCATAGTCGGCGACCTGCTTTTGATTCGGCCGGGCTCGAAGGTGCCCGTCGATGCCGAGGTGGTCGAGGGCAAGAGCTCGGTCGACGAGTCGATGGTTACCGGCGAGTCGATGCCGGTGGCCAAGAAGCCCGGCGACAAGCTGGTCGGCGCGACGATCAACAAACAGGGGACGCTGAGGGCGCGAGCGACCGCCGTCGGCTCGGACACGGCGCTGGCGCAGATCGTCAAGCTCGTCCAGGAGGCGCAGAATTCGAAGGCCCCTGCGCAGCGTCTGGCCGACCGCGCCGCCTTCTGGCTCGTGCTCGTGGCCCTGATCGGCGGCCTCGGAACCTTCTTCGTCTGGTTCGGCATCGTCGATCGCCCCGTCCTCGACGCTCTGCTCTTCGCGATCACCGTTGTCGTCATCACCTGCCCCGATGCTCTGGGCCTGGCGACGCCGACGGCGATCATGGTTGGAACCGGACTCGGTGCGCGGCGCGGGATCCTGTTCAAGAACGCGATCGCCCTCGAGCAGGCGGCCTCCCTGGACACCGTCGTCCTCGACAAGACGGGCACGCTGACTCGCGGCGAGCCCGAGGTCGTCGACATTGTCACCGAGGGTCTCGGCGAGGTCGACCTGCTGCGCCTCGTTGCGGCGGTCGAGCACGAGAGCGAGCACCCGCTAGCCGAGGCGATCGTGAAGGCGGCTGAGGAGCGCGGCGTCGAGCGCCTGCGCGCCGAGCAGTTCGAGGCGGTCGCCGGGCATGGCGCGATCGCCACTGTCGCTGGGCGGCGCGTGCTCGTGGGAAACCGCCGGCTGCTCGAGCGCGAGAACGTTTCCCTCGGCGGCCTCGCTGCGCGCGCCGACGAGATGACCGCGACGGGCCAGACGGTCGTCCACGTCGCCGTCGTCGGCGCGCTGGTCGGCCTGATCGCGAGCGCCGACGCGGCGCGCGAGACAGCGGCGGGAGCCATTGCCGCGCTCAAGGAGCTCGGCATCCGCCCGGTCATGCTCACCGGCGACAATCGCCAGACGGCGGAGCGGATCGCCGCCGCGCTCGGGATCGAGGAGGTGCTGGCGGAGGTGCTTCCGGCGGACAAGGCGGCGAAGGTGGCCGAACTGCAGGCGCAGGGGCGCAGGGTGGCGATGGTCGGCGACGGCGTCAACGACGCCCCGGCGTTGGCCCAGGCCGACGTCGGCATCGCGATCGGCGCGGGCACGGACGTCGCGATCGAGACGGCGGATGTCGTCTTGATGCGCTCGGACCCACTCGATGTCGCGACCGCGATCTCGATCGGCCGCGGGACGGTCAGGAAGATGCGCCAGAACCTCGGCTGGGCGATCGGCTACAACTCGCTGGCGCTACCGATCGCCGCCGGCGTCTTCGAGCCATGGGGCTTTACGCTCCGACCGGAGATCGCAGCGATCTCGATGTCGGGCTCGAGCGTCTTGGTCGCGGTCAACGCATTGGCGCTGAAGCGGCTGCGGCTGCCCAGGCCGCAGACTAAGGAGCAGAGGTGACCGATAGCCACGAGATGTGTTTCCAGGCCCCCCAGACGGTGAGCAGCAAGATCACCGTCTCCGAAGGACGCCGGCGCTAGGCGTGAATCCCATCCACCTTGTTGGCGTTGTGCGCGAAGGGCGCGTGCGCGATGCCGTGCGCCCCTGCCCACGGCGCCGGCCCCAAGACCGCGACGACAAGCGCAGCGGTCGCGAGTGCGATTTGGAAGTCGATTCCGAAGCTTCGTTCGCAGAAACCTAGCGCTCGTCCAGGCCTTGTTCGAGACGCCGACCGGCTTAGCTGAGCGCGCCCAGCAGGTACCAGACCCCGATGGCAAGGCTCGCCGCTCCGAGGGGGGCGGGCAGGAACGAGCTGCGCCAGCGGAAAAGCGCCAGGCCCAGGCCCCCTGAGAGGGCGGTCATCGCCGCCGCCGTGCCGGCGGCGAGCAAGAGGAGGGCGGCGACGGCGACGGGCCGCGAGTCGATCGAGGCGACGAGGAGGACGCCGATGCCCGCGCTCCCTCCGGCTCCGTGTGCGATTCCGATCATGAGGACGCCGAGAGCCGGCTGCCGGCGATGCGGGTGGAGGTGGTCCAGCGCGCTTGCGTGCGAGTGCACATGGGCATGGCACACCTGTCCCTCGTGCGTGTGCTCGTGGGCGTGGAAGGCTCCCGCCCGCCAGCGCAGGAGCAGGCGCACGGCGAGCCCGATGATGACGAGGCCGATGAGCGCCTCCGCGGTTCGCTCAGCCCAGGCGGGCAACGCGTGCCCCAAGAGGATGAGCGGAGTTCCGAGCGCGATCAGCGTCAGTCCGTGCCCGACTCCCCACGCGAACCCGAGGCGGGCGCCCGCCCGCGCATTCCCCTCCTTCCCGCCCGCGATGAAAGCGGTGACGGCGGCGATGTGATCCGGGTCGGTTGCGTGGCGCAGGCCCAGCAGGATCGCGACGAGTAGGACGACCGGCAGGGTCGCGCCGTCCGAGAGACCGGCGAGGAGCCCATCGAGCCCGCCCATCGCTCAGACCGGCGCCGACTCGGGCGGCTCCTGCGACCTGTCCTCCGCGCGCTCCTCGCCGCGCCGCGCTCCGAGCTTGCCCTCGGCGACGAGGGTGCCGAGCACGTCCATGACCGCCCTGCAGGCGAGCTGGGCCGTCATGTCGCTCACGTCGTAGGGCGGCGAGACCTCGACGACCTCCATGCCGCAGATGCCCTCCCGGGCGATCAGCCGCAAGAGCTTGAGCGCCTCGCGCGGCAGGAGCCCGCCGGGCTCGGGAGAGCCGGTGCCGGGAACGAAGCCGGCATCGACGCTGTCGATGTCGAAGGAGAGGAAGACCGCGTCCGCGTCCTTCCAGGCCACCTCGAGCGCGACCTCGGCCGCCCGCTCGACGCCGACCTCCTCGATGTCGGTGATCGTGAGCACGGTCGTCCGGCGATCGCGCGCGACCTTGACGCCCGGCCGGGATCCATACCAGCCGCCGATGCCCATCTGGACGAGGTTCGCGGGCGGCGCGTTCTCGATGTTCGTCGCGTGGAACCAGGGCGTCGTGTGCATCCGCTCGTCCATGTCGCGCTCCTGGATGTCCAGGTGGCGGTCGAGATGGATGATCCCCACGCGGCCGTCGATGTGAGGCGCGATCGCGCGGACGTCGGGGTAGCCGATCGAGTGGTCGCCGCCCAGGACGACGGGGAAGACCCCTTCGCCGACGACCCACGAGACGGCCCGATCGATCTGGTCGAAGCTCTTCTCGAGGTTGGAGGGGATGACGAAGACGTCGCCGAGGTCGACGAGGTCGAGCTCCTCTTCGAGGTCGACGGCCATGTCGACCGAATACGAATCGTAGAGAGCCGAAATGCGCCGAATCGCCTGCGGGCCGAAGCGGCACCCGGCGCGATAGGTTGTCCCCATGTCGAAGGGGGCGCCGAGAACGGCCACCTCGTGCTTGCCGACCTGGTGGACGTCTTCGAGGTAGGGAGCCTTCCGAAACGTGTTGATCCCGGCGAACGCAGGCTGCTGCCCGCGGGCGAACGTGGAGATCGTCCGGTCGTTGACCGAGGGGGCCGCCTCGAGGCCGAGCTCGAGTCCGCGCTCGATAGCCTCCCGCTGCTTGCGGTCCGAGATGTCCGCCAGCCTGCGCAGATTGCGCGTGCCCCGGAACTGCCCGTCGTGCGGTTTGCCGTCTTCGGCCATGAGGCGCCTCCTCCTGGGGTCCGGCGTTGTCATAACAAGTTGACAGACGAGACTCAAGGGTCCGGTGCAAATTTCCTCACGGCACTCGCGAGCGGCTCTTGATTTCCGGGGGCTGCGCGTCGTATCGTTGCCCGGACTTCCGTCCCAGCATGCCGCATCTCGAGGAGAGGAGTTAGCAGGAATGGCTGTAGAGACAAGCATTCCCGTGCTGGCGGAGGACAGGCCCGAGTACGAGGCAAAGCGGGAAGAGCTGCGCGCCGCCGGCGTCCGCTACGTCCTCGCTGCGTACACGGACGTGTACGGAGTGGGGAAGGCGAAGGCCGTCCCGATCGACCACTTCACCTCGATGATGCGCGGCTCGGAGCTCTTCACGGGCGCGGCGCTCGACGGCCTCGGGCAGGAGCCGAGCGACGACGAGCTCTCCGTCCGCCCCGATCTCGACCGCGTGCTCGAGCTCCCTTGGCGTCCAGGCGTCGCCTGGGCACCCGGATCGCTCTACTACCACAACGAGCCATGGCCGATGTGCAGCCGCGTCGTCCTCCAGCGCGCCGTCGACCGCGCCGCCGCACTCGGCTTCACGTTCAATCTCGGAATCGAGACCGAGTTCTATCTCGTGCGCCGCGAGAACGGGTTCGTCGTTCCGGCGAACGAGCGCGACGTGCTGGCCAAGGCCGCCTACGACATCGTCGACCTGCTCGACAACCTGCCTTTCCTCGACGAGATGATCGGCTACATGAACGTCCTCGGCTGGGACGTCCACTCCTTCGACCACGAGGACTCCAACTCGCAGTTCGAGTTCGACTTCTCCTACACCGACGTCATGAGCATGGCCGACCGGCAGACGCTCTGGCGGATGATGATGAAGGAGACCGCGCGCAAGCACGGCTTCGACGTGACCTTCATGCCGAAGCCCTACGCGAACCGGACCGGGACCGGCGCCCACTTCAACATGTCCCTTGCGGACGGCTCGGGGGAGAACGCGTTCGCGGATCCCGGCGATCCCCGCGGAGCCGGCGTCTCAACGCTCGCCTACCAGTTCATCGCCGGTGTCCTGCGCCATGCGCCCGCGCTCACCGCGATCGCCTGTCCGACCGTCAACTCGTACAAGCGCCTTGTGAAGACGGGCTCGATGACGGGCTTCACCTGGGCGCCGATCTTCCGCTCCTACGGGCGGAACAACCGCACGCACATGCTGCGCATCCCGCTCACGAGCCCGCGGGTCGAGAGCCGCGCGGTCGACGCCACGTGCAACACGTACTTGGCTGCGGCCGCGTACCTCCAGGCGGGCCTCGAGGGCATCGAGCAGGAGCTCGATCCGGGCGATCCGCTACCCCAGAACATGTATCTCCTGAGCGACGACGAGCTCGGCGAGCTTGGAGTCGGCACCCTGCCGCGCACGCTCCTGGAGGCGGTCGAGGCGTTCGAGGCGGACCCGCTGATGGCCCAGGTCTTCGGCGACGACCTTCACCGCTCGTACGTCGAGCTGAAAAGCGACGAGTGGTGGGACTACCACAACGAGATCTCCCCCTGGGAGATCGACAGGTACCTGACCTTCTTCTAGATGTTCCGCAAGCGCGACTCAAGCGGCGAGCTCGCGATCTTCTTCGCCACAGACCTTCACGGCTCGAACGTGTGCTTCAAGAAGTTCGTCAACGCGGGCAGGTTCTACGGCGCCGGCGTTCTCATCCTCGGCGGGGACGTGACGGGGAAGATGATGGTGCCGATCGCGCGGCAGGAGGACGGCTCCTATCTGACCTCGTTCGCCGGCAAGGAGCTGAAGCTCGACTCCGACGACGATGCGGCGGCGCTCGAGACGCGGGTCTCGGACATGGGCTTCTACCCGAAGCGCATGTCGGAGGACGAGTTCCAGGAGCTTCGCGACGACCCCGAAGGTCAGGAGGCGGTCTTCCACGAGTTGATCCGCGAGCGGCTGGAGGAATGGATCGAGTACGCCCGTCCCCGGCTCGTGGAGCAGGGCGTGAAATGCTTCGCAGCCCCCGGCAACGACGACGCGTTCTTCATCGACGACCTGCTCGCCGACTCGGGGGCGATCGAGCTCCTCGAGGGGCGCGTCGTGGAGGTGGACGGCATCGAGATGCTGACGACCGGCTGGTCGAACGAGACGCCGTGGAAGACCGAGCGCGAGACCTCCGAGGTCGAGCTTCGCGCGATGATCGTGGAGATGATCGAGCGGCTCGAGCGGCCCGAGAACGCGATCTTCAACATCCACGTGCCGCCCCACGCGACCGCGCTCGACCAGTGCCCAAAGCTCGACGAGGACTTGAGGCCGGTCTCGAGCGGCGGCAACCCCGTGATGACGTCCGCAGGCTCGACCGCGGTGCGCGAGCTGATCGAGACCCACCAGCCGCTGCTCGGGCTCCATGGGCACATTCACGAAGGCCGCGGAATCGCGCGCATCGACCGTACGGTGTGCGTGAACCCCGGCTCCAACTACAGCGAGGGCGTGCTCAACGGCTCGCTGATCAAGCTGAGGCAAGGGGAGGTGCGCGACGTGCACCTCACGCAGGGCTAACGAGGAGGAAGCATGGCGACCCCAGCAGCAGAACGTGTCTTTCTGAGGAAGGCCTCGGGGCTCATCAAGTCGGCCTCGAACACCGACGTCCTGATCTACGACCTCGGGCTCGTCTCGATCGGGCTCGGGCTCGGGTTCCTGCTCTTCTACGGCCCGGCCGCCTACCTCGGCGGCAACCTCTACGTCGGCACGCTGATCGCAGGCGGCGCGATGCTGCTCGTCGGCTTCGGGATGCTCGCGTGGACGATCACGATCCCACGCTCGGGCGGGATCTACAACTTCGGCACCCGCAGCATGTGGCCGCCGCTCGCGTTCACGCTCAGCTTCGTCGAGGTGACCGCCTGGCTCTTCTACGGCTCCTTCGGCGCGGTGTATCTCGCCCAGCTCGGGATCGCGCCCTCCGTGACCGCGATCGGCATCATCACGGACAAGCCCGGGATCGAGAGCTTCGGCACCGATCTCGCCGGCAAGTGGGGGACCTTCCTGATCGCATCCGGGGCGCTGATCATCGGCGCGATCATCCTTGCGAGCGGGATGCGGCGCTTCTTCTTCACCCAGAAGGTGATGTTCACCATCGCCGTGGCCGGGACGCTCGTCTTCATCGGCTCGCTCCTCTTCACGTCCCGGGCCGACTTCGTCTCGAACTGGAACAGCGTCATGGGAGACCGGCTCAACGTCGGCGACGACGCCTACAACGGCGTCATCGACGCGGCCTCGAAGGGCGGCTGGTCGGATCCGGGCTTCGACTGGAAGCAGACGCTGTACCTCTCCAACTGGGCGTTCCTCCCGCTCATCGGCGCGGCGTTCTCGATCTCGATCGGCGGCGAGATCAAGCAGGTCGGCCGCGGGCAGACCCTCGGGATCATCGGCGCGATCGTCGCCTCGGTCGTCGTCTGGATCCTCTCGATCGCGCTCGTCTTCCGGACGATGGGCTCCGACTTCCTGGGAGCGGTGACGTACTCGAGCCTGAACGGCGTCGAGGGCGCGTCGACCCCCGTGACCCCGTTCCCGACGCTCCTGACAGGGCTCGGAACCAGCTCCGTCGCGCTCACCATCCTGATCGCGCTCGGCTTCATCGGCTGGATCTGGCTGTGGGTCCCGACGCAGATTCTCTATCCGACGCGGGCGATCGTCGCCTGGTCGCTCGACCGCGTCGCCCCCGACAAGCTGGGAACGGTCAGCGAGCGGACGCACACGCCGATTCCGGCAATCGTGCTCTGCCTGGCGGGCGCGATTACCTTCGTGGGGATGCTCGCCTTCACGTCGTTCTTCCAGCTCGTCATCTTCATCGAGGTCGCGGTGCTCGCCTGGGGGCTCGTCCTGCTCGCAGGCGTCTTCTTCCCGTACCGGCGGCCCGACATCTACGGAAAAAGTCCGCTGGCGAACATGAGAATCGCCGGACTACCGATCATGAGTGTCGCGTGCGCGCTCGGAGCGGCGGCGGCCTTCTTCTACTTCTTCAACCTCTTCTTCGACGACTTCGCCGCCGGGCACGCGCGCCACAGCATGTCCGTCCTGATCGGCTGGTTCGTCGGCGCGTTCTGCATCTACTGGATCATGTGGTTCATCCGGCGCAGGCAGGGCGTCAACGTCAACCTTGCGTTCAAGGAGATCCCGATCGAGTGAGCGCGAGCGTGGGCCTCGGAGATCCGCTCCCGGACTTTGCCCTGCCTGGCCTCGACGGCAGGACCTGGACGCGGGCGGATCTCCTCGGCTCGCCCTCCGTCCTCTTCTGCTTCGCCACCTGGTGAACGTGCCGCGAGCAGCTGCCCGGGTGGCAGCGGGCGTGGGAGGACAGGGGGAGGGGGTTCAACCTGGTCGCCGTCGCCCAGGACGCGCAGGGTGAGGAGCGCGTGCGCCCCGTCTGCGAGGAGCGCGACGTGCGCTTCCCAGTGCTCGTCGACCGTGCGAGCGATCTCGGCCGAATGCTCGGCTTTCGCATCGTGCCGAGCGGGTTCTTCGTCGACGCCGAGGGGATCGTCCGCTACCGCCACGTGGACGACTTCGACGTCGTCGACCCCCGCGTCCGCTGGAACCTCGAGAAGTTCCTCGCCGGCGACCCGACCGAGCCACCCGGCGAGGACGGGCGCATGGACTCGGCCGCCCTCGAGCGTTTCGCCCAGGGAGCCGAGCTCTACGCCGCCGGCAGCAAGGACGAGGCGGTCGCCGTCTGGCGGGCCGCGCTCGAGCTCGATCCGGACAACTTCGTCATCCGCTCGCAGATCTGGGCGGCCGAGCACCCTGAGCATTTCTGGCCGGCGGTCGACCGCGAATGGCAGGAGTTCCAGCTTTTGAAGGAGGGCTATGACAAGCCGCTCCCCTGACGCCGTCGCGCCGACCGGCGCCCGGGACCGTGCGAACGCCGAGGTCCTAGAGCGCCTGTGGGCTTCGGAGCCGGTGCTCGTGGACGTGCGGCCGGCACTCGAGGTCGTTCCCGGCATGACGCCCGAGACGGTGCTCACCTCGGGAGCGCCGCTCCCGTGGGACGATTACTACGGCGGCCAGCGTTCCGGGCTCATCGGCGGCGCGCTCTACGAGGGACTTGCCAGGGACGCGGAGGAAGCCGACGCCCTCATCCGGGCCGGGACGATCCGCATCGCAACGTGCCACGAGCATGGGTGCGTCGGGTCGCTCGCCGGAATCTATACCGCTTCGATGCCGGTCTTCGTGGTCGAGAACACCAAGGGTGGCAACTGGGCGTTCTGCAACCTCTTCGAGGGCCCATCCCCTGCGCGGCTCAACTACGGCGTCTACAACGACGCCGTGCGCGAGAGCCTCGGGTTCATCGGCGCGGTCATCGGGCCGGTTCTGGGCGAGGCCGTCCGGCGCGCAGGCGGCGTCCCGCTGCGGCCGATCGTGCGCCGCGCGCTCCACATGGGCGATGAGCTCCACAGCCGCAACACCGCCGCGACCCTCCTCTTCACGCGCGAGCTCTTCCCCGCCTTGCTCGAGCTCGCGGACGAGCGGCGCGACAATGTGCGGCAAACGCTCGAGTACCTGAGCTCGAGCGACTACTTCTTCCTGCGCCTCTCGATGGCCTCGTCGAAGGCGACGGCGGACGCGGCCCACGGCGTCGAAGGCTCGAGCATCGTGAGCGCGATGACCTTCAACTGCCGCACCTTCGCCATCCGGGTGAGCGGGCTGGGGGACGCCTGGTTCGAGGCGCCGATGCCCACGATGGAGCCGAAGCTCTTCGAGGGCTACACGATCGACGACGTCGAGTACATGGGGGGCGAGAGCATCATCAACGAGACGGTCGGGCTGGGCGGGTTCGCGCAGGCCGCGGCTTTTCCGCTCCAGGAGTACCAGGGCGGCTCTGCACAGCGTATGGTCGAGACGAACCTCGAGATGTACGAGATCACTGCCGGCGAGCACCCCGAGTACAAGATCCCGTTCCTG
>JBDTRS010000043.1:0-15376 GCA_039931575.1 Gaiellaceae bacterium | reverse complement strand
GGACGAATCGCTTGCGGCGCATTTCGAGCACACGGTCGCGGTCACGAGCGAGGGCCCGCGCATCCTGACCCTGGCCGGAGTCAGGGTCTAGACAGGGTTTGCTACCATTCACGGTCGCGGCCGAGCCGCGCTTTTGCAGTGGCTTGCCGCAATTCTCATGAAAGTCAGAGCGTCCGTTAAACCCATGTGTGACCGCTGCCGCGTGATCAAGCGGCACGGCAAGGTGCTGGTCATTTGCACGAACCCGCGACACAAGCAGAGGCAGGGCTAATTGGCACGAATTGCAGGAGTTAATCTTCCGCGCGAGAAGCGGCTCGAGGTCGGTTTGACCTACATTTTCGGCATCGGTCCCTCGACCGCCCGGAAGGTCTGCGCCGAGCTCGACCTCTCCTACGACGAGAAGGTGCGCGATCTCACCGACCCGGAGATCACGAAGCTCCGCAACTACATCGACGCCAACCTCCAGGTGGAGGGCGACCTTCGCCGCGAGCGCTCGCAGGCAATCAAGCGGCTCCAGGAGATCGGCGCCTACCGCGGAGTGCGTCATCGCCGCGGCCTCCCGGTCAACGGCCAGCGCACGAAGACGAACGCGCGCACCCGCAAGGGCCCGAAGAAGACCGTTGGCCGCGGTAAGAAAGCGCCGACCAAGACCTAATGGCTCGCTCCTTCCTCACACCTCAGACCGTCCGGGGCGTTGCAACGCTTCGCCTCGCGTCGTCCTCGGTCGCGCCCGTAGCCCGTCATTCTGGACGCCGAAGGCGTATGCGTCCTAGCGATGCTTGCGTTTCGCGACCGGCCGGCGTGATCTGCTCGGACGGCGCTCGCTAATGGCACCCCCGCGCAGACAAGCGACCAAGGGCCGCGCACGCCGCCGCGTCAAGAAGAACATCGCCATCGGCCAGGCGCACATCAAGACGTCCTTCAACAACACGATCGTGACCCTTACCGACAAGGACGGGGCCGTGATCGCGTGGGAGAGCGCCGGCTCGGCCGGGTTCAAGGGCTCCCGCAAGTCGACGCCGTTCGCCGCCCAGGTGACCGCCGACTCGTGCGCGAAGAAGGGCATGGAGCACGGCCTGCAGAAGGTCGAGGTCTTCGTCAAGGGCCCCGGCTCCGGGCGCGAGACCGCCATCCGCTCGCTCCAGGCCGCCGGCCTCGAGATCCTCGGCGTTCGCGACGTCTCGCCGCAGGCCCATAACGGCGTGCGCCAGAAGAAGAGGCGGAGGGTCTAGTGGCGCGCTCCCTCGGCCCCAAGTGCAAGCAGTGCCGCCGCGAGGGCATGAAGCTCTTCCTGAAGGGGGAGCGCTGCCTGACGGAGAAGTGCGCCGTCGAGCGCCGCAGCTACCCGCCGGGCGAGCATGGCCGCGGCCGCATCAAGCAGTCGGAGTACCTTCTCCAGCTGCGCGAGAAGCAGAAGGCGCGCCGCTACTACGGCATTCTCGAGAAGCAGTTTCGCAACTACTACGAGAAGGCTGCCAAGCAGTCGGGCATCACAGGCGAAGCGCTCCTGCGCATGCTCGAGACGCGCCTCGACAACGTCGTCTACAGGCTCGGGTTCGCCGCCTCGCGCGCACAGGGCCGGCAGATCATCCGGCACGGCCACTTCATGGTGAACGGACGCCGGGTGAACATCCCGAGCTACCAGGTGAAGCCGAACGACGTGGTCTCGCTCAAGTCCGGAAGTCCGGTCGAGCAGGTCGTCCGCGACGCCACCGACCTGACCGCCTCGGTCGCGTCGTGGCTCCAGGCCGACCACGACAATCTCACCGGCAAGGTTCTCAAGCTCCCGGAGCGGTCGGACATCGACACGCCCGTCCAGGAGCAGCTCATCGTCGAGCTCTATTCCAAGTAACGCGAAGGTAAAGGAAGGCATGGCTACAAGAAGTTCTCTCATGGAATTCCAGGTGCCGAAGATCACCCACGAGGAGGTCAACGAGGACCGCGGCGTCTTCGTCATCGAGCCTCTCGACCGCGGCTTCGGCTACACGTTCGGAAACTCGCTGCGCCGCGTGCTCCTCTCGTCGCTCGAGGGCGCTGCCGTCACCTCGGTGAAGATCGAGGGCATCGCGCACGAGTTCACGACGCTGAAGGGCGTCCGCGAGGACGTCACCGACATCATCCTCAACCTCAAGAACCTGATCTGTCTCCTGCACGGGGACTCGCCCGAGATCGAGGTGCGCCTCGACAAGAAGGGCCCGGGCGCCGTCACTGCCCGCGACATCGAGGCCCCCGCGGACCTCGAGATCCTCAACCCCCACCTCGAGGTTGCAAACCTCTCGGACAAGGGCCGGCTCGAGATCACCCTCACGATCGGCCGCGGCCGCGGCTACGTCCCGGCCGAGCTGAACCGCGGGCCGGAGCACACGATCGGGGTCATCCCGGTCGACTCCATCTTCTCGCCGGTGCGGCGTGTGTCGTACGAGGTCGAGGCCGCTCGCGTGGGGCAGCGCACCGACTACGACAAGCTGACCCTCGACGTCACGACCGACGGCTCGCTCGCTCCGCGCGACGCGATCGGGCAGGGCGCCGAGATCCTCATCCGCCAGCTGGCGATCTTCACCGACCTCGATCGCATCGAAGGGTTCGGCGAGACGGTCGGGGAGGAAGCCGGCCTCGAGGCGCCGCAGGCTCACGGGATGGAGAACTTCCCGATCGAGGAGCTCGAGCTCGGCGTGCGCAGCTACAACTGCCTCAAGCGCGTCGGCATCGAGACGATCGGCGACCTGGTCACGAAGACGGAGAGCGAGCTCGCCGCCATTCCGAACTTCGGCAAGAAGTCGATCGAGGAAGTGCGCGAGACGCTCCAGGCCCACGGCCTGACCCTGCGCGACGAGTAACTGAGGAGCAGTGATGCGGCACCACAAGTCAGGACGGAAGCTCGGGCGCGACTCCGCGCACAGGAAGGCGCTCTATGCCAACCTGTCCTCCGCGCTGATCGAGCACGGCCGCATCAAGACGACCGAGGCAAAGGCCAAGGAGGTGCGCCCGATCGTGGAGGAGATGATCACGCTCGGGAAGCGCGGCGACCTCTCTGCGCACCGCCAGGCCGTCGCGTTTCTGCGCTCCAAGGAGATCGCACACATTCTCTTCGCGGAGATTGCGCCGCGGTTCACCGAGCGTCCGGGTGGCTACACGCGGATCGTGAAGATCGGGCCGCGCCAGGGAGACGCGGCCCGCATGGTCTACCTCGAGCTCGTGGACTACGTCCCGCGGGCGGCGAGGGCGGCTGCCGCGGCGGCCTCGAGCTAACCGCTTCTCCCCGCGTTCGCCGTGTCGGCGTAGTGGCCGATGACGAGATCCCAGCCCTCGTCGTAGCCGCCCATCATCTCGGCCATCCGCGCCCCGAGCTTCTCCCAGCCGTAGTGGCGGACCTCGACGCGGGTGCCGTCCCCGTCGGGGGTGAACGTGACCTCGACCTCCTGGTCCGTCTCCTCCTCGCGATCCGGGTGCCAGCTGTAGACGACCCGGTGCGGCGGCTCCCAGGTGGCGATGGTGCCCCAGACGTGCTCTTTCCCCGTCGAGGTGCGCTCGAACAGTCGCCCACCGACCCGTCCTTCCATGATCGCCGTCTTCGCGTTCTCTGTGTCGACCGCGTGCGTGTGGAGAGGCCACCAGGTGCCGATCTCCTCCGTGAAGACACGAAACGCTTGCTCCACGGGCCGGGCCACGGTGACCGCCTTCTGGATGACGGTCTCACTCGCCTGCTGATTCATCAGACTCCCCTTTTTCGTCGCTTTCGGCGGCTTCCTTGTAGGCCACGAGCGCGTCCTCCCAGAAGCCTTCGAAGTACTCGCGCAACTCCGCGAGCGCGCTGCCGTTGACGCTGTAGAAGTGGCGAGTGCCCTCACGCCGCTCGGCCACGAGGCCTGCCTCCTTCAGCACGCGCAGGTGCTGCGAGACAGCCGGCCGGGACACGTGCAGTCCCCGGGCGAGCTCGACGACCGGCTGTGGGCCGCGGCGGAGCCGTTCGAAGACGGTTCGCCGCGTAGGATCCGCGAGGGCCGTAATGACATCTCCGTAAGCCATAACTTACCGTAAGTATAAGCTTACCATGGCGGTTGTCAAGCTCACGCTCGAATACGACGGAACCGAGTTCGCCGGCTGGGTGCCGCAGCCGGGTCGCCGCACGGTGGAGGGGGAGCTGCGCGCCGCGCTCGACCAGGTCTACGGCGGCTGGAGCAGGCTGGCGGTCGCAGGGCGCACAGATGCCGGAGTGCATGCGCTTGGGCAGGTGGCGAGCTTCCAGGCGGAGAAAGGCCCGCCCCTCGAGCGCGCCGCCGCCGCTCTGAACAGCGCTCTGCCGGAGGACCTCGCCGCGGTCAGCGCGGAGACCGCCCCGGAGGACTTCAGTGCGCGCTTCTCGGCGCGGGCCCGTTCCTACCGCTACCGCATCTGGAGGTGTGCCACGGCGTCTCCTTTCGAGCGGCGCCGCTCGCTCTGGTGGCCGCGGCCGCTCGAGGAGGACGCGCTCGCCGAGTCCGCGGCTCTGCTGCTCGGCAAGCACGACTTCCGGGCCTTCACGCCGACTGAGACCGAGCACGACGTGTTCGTGCGCACCGTGAGCGAGGCGGAGTGGCGTCGCGACGGCGAGGTGCTCGAGTTCCGCATCACCGCCGACAGCTTCCTGCGACACATGGTGCGAACCCTGGTCGGTACGATGCTCGAGGCCGAACCCGCCGCCTTCGGGCAGCTGCTCGAGGGGCGGCCGCGGGAGGTGGCCGGCAGCACAGCCCCACCCTGGGGTCTCTATCTCGAGCAGGTTTATTACTAGTGTCCATGCGCTATTCAACTGTCCTCTTCGACCTCGACGGGACCCTGATCGACTCGGGCGAGATGATCGTCTCGTCCTTTCGCCACGCGACGAAGACGGTGCTCGCGCGCGAGATCCCGGACGAGGAGCTCGCGGCCGCGGTCGGTGGCTCCAACATCCACGAGCAGATGCGCGCGTTCGACGAAGAGCGCGTCGACGAGCTCGTGCGCGTCTACCGCGAGCACAACGAGGCGCTGCACGAGGGGCTCGAGGCCTTCGAGGGAGTGGAGGAGCTCCTCGAGCGGCTCAAGTCGGAAGGCCGCCGGTTGGGAATCGTGACGGCGAAGCGGCGCCGCACCGTCGACCTGGCCTTCGCGATCCTTCCGCTCGAGGGCTACTTCGACACCGTGGTTACCGCCGAGCAAACGGCGCACCACAAGCCACATCCGGAGCCGGTGCTGACCGCCCTGGAGCGACTGGGCTCGCGACCCGAGGAGGCCGCGTTCGTCGGCGATTCTCCCTTCGACATGGGGGCCGGAAAGGCGGCGGGGGTCTTCACGGTGGCTGTTTCCTGGGGGAAGATCCACTCGCCCGAGCGGCTGCTCGAGGCCGGGGCAGACACCGTCGTGCACACGCTCGAGGAGCTCCTCGATGTCCTCTAAGACCGACGTGACGCGCGTGGACGAGCTGCGCGAGCTCGTCGACTACCACCTCTACCGCTACCACGTCCTCGATGAACCGGAGATCTCCGACGCGGAGTTCGACCGGCTCTGGGACGAGCTTCTCACTCTCGAGCGTGAGCACGCGGAGCTTCAGACCCCGAACAGCCCGACGCAGCGCGTGGGTGCGCCGCCCTCGGACAAGTTCGCCAAAGTCGAGCACCCGACGCCGATGGGCTCGCTCGAGAAGGTGTCGACCGACGAGGGGCTCCAAAAATGGCATGCCGACGTCGTCAAGCGGCTGGGTACTGACGAGGTGCGCTACATCACGGAGCCCAAAATCGACGGGCTCTCCATCAACCTCACCTACGAGGATGGCGTCTTCGTGCGCGGCGCGACGCGCGGCGACGGCTTCCGTGGCGAGGACGTGACGCTCAACCTGCGCACGATCAAGGCGATCTCGATGCGTATGCAGCTCGCCGACGGAGAGGCGCCGCCGCCCTTCGTCGAGGCACGCGGCGAGGTCTACCTTCCACTCTCGGGCTTCAACGAGCTCAACCGCCGGCTCGTGGAGGAGGGGAAGAAGCCGACGCCGAATCCGCGCAACGCCGCCGCGGGCTCGCTGCGCCAGAAGGACTCCGCCGTCACCGCGTCGCGGCCGCTCTCGATCTGGATCCACGGACTTGGGCGGAAAGACGGGCTTCCCGTGGAGGGCCACTGGGACTCCTTGCGGTGGCTCCGCGAGCACGGCTTCCGCACGAATCCCTACGCGGAGCTCCACGACTCGATCGAATCCGTGGCCAAGGCCTGCCGCAACTGGGAGAAGCGCCGGATCGAACTCGACTACGAGATCGACGGGCTCGTCATCAAGGTGGACTCCTTCGCCCAGCAGGAGCGCCTCGGCGCGCTCCACCAGAGGCCGCGATGGGCGCGCGCGTACAAGTGGGCGCCGATGACGGCCGTGACGAGGCTGAACAAGATCCTCATCCGGGTCGGCCGGACGGGCGCTCTCAACCCGTGGGCCATGCTCGAGCCGGTCGAGGTAGGGGGCGTGACGGTGTCGCGTGCCACCCTCCACAACGAGGAGGACATCAACCGCAAGGAAATTCGCGTGGGCGACGACGTGATCGTCCAGCGTGCGGGTGACGTCATCCCGCAGATCGTCGGCCCCGCGGGACCGCACCGGAAGGGGACGAGGCGCTTCCGGATGCCGAAGAACTGCCCGCTCTGCGGCGCCGAGATCGTGAAGCCCGAAGGCGAGGTCATGCACCGCTGTCCGAACCGCGCGTGTCCCTCTCGCGGCCTCGAGACGCTGATCAACTGGGTCGAGGGCCCAGCGGACATCGAAGGTGTCGGTGAGCAAACCATTCGGCTGCTTTGGGAGCAGGAGCTGGTCAGGTCTCTCCCCGGCCTCTACCGACTCACGAAGGAGCAGCTCCTCGAGCTCGAGGGCTTCGGAGAGGTATCCGCCGCCAGCGCGATCGAGGCCATCCAAGCATCGAAGGACGTTCCGTTCTCGCGCGTCCTCCTCGGGCTGAACATCCCCAAATTGGGGTGGGTCCTGGCCCAGAGCCTCGCCAGGCACTTCGTAACGGTCGACCGTCTCCTCTCGGCTTCGCAGGAGGAAGTCGAAGAGGTGGACGGCTTCGGCCCCGACCGCGCCGAGATCATCGTCGAGTGGTTCGAGGACGAGCAGAATCGCGCTCTCGTCCAGGAGCTGCGCGAGCTCGGCCTTCGCTTCGAGCTCGGCGAGGAGGACCGGCCGAAGGAGGGCCCCCTGACCGGGAAGACGTACGTGATCACGGGAACGCTCGAGCGCTGGTCTCGCGAGCAGGCAGCGGCCGCTCTCGAAGCCGCCGGCGCCAAGGTGACCAACTCGGTCTCAGCGAAGACGACGGGCCTCGTCGTCGGCGAGGAGCCGGGCGCCTCGAAGCTCACGAAGGCCCAGAAGGCGGGCGTCGAGCTCCTGGACGAGGCGGCGTTCGAGAAGCTACTGAGCGGCTAGGACCTGCGCGAAGCGGTCCTGGGCCGTGCGCGCGTTCCACCACGGGATCGGGCTCCCGTTCATGAGAATGGCGAAGACGTAGCGCGTGCGCACGTAGCCCGAGAGCGCCGAGGCAACGTCGGTCGTCCCCGTCTTGGCGCGCACGTTCCGGTAGGCCGGCGGGCGGGTCATCCGGTCTTTCAGCGTCCCGTTCACGCCTGCGAGCGGGAGCGACGAGACGAACGCCGTCCCGATCGTCGAGTCGCTGAACGCCGAGATGAGGAGCTCGGCCACCGCCCTGGCCGTGAGCCGGTCGTAGGACGAGAGCCCGGAGCCGTCGGCAAGGACGAGGCCGGTCATCGTCACGCCCCGGTCCCGCAATTCGTTCCGGACGACCTGGATGCCCGCGGCCGTCGTCCCGCTTCCGCGGCGCTCGGCGCCGAGCTTCTTCAGCAGCATCTCCGCGTAGAAGTTGTCGCTCTGGCGGTTAAGCCTCTGGACGAGGGTGCTCACGTACGGCGAGCGCACACGTCCGATCTGCACCGCTCCGGGGTCCGCCTTGCCGAGCTTGGCTCGCCCGGGAACGGCAACGCCGAGCGCCTGGAGCTTCTTCTTGAACTTCAGCGCGGCGGCGAGGGCCGGGCTGCTCGAGATCGCCCGGCCTACATGCCCGCGATCGACGATCAGGGCCGAGAGCGGCGGGCATTCCTCTTTGTAGAAGGACGGCTTCCAGCCTGGCCCGACCCGCACCTTGTCGAAATAGGTCTCGTCGCCGACGATCGCGCCCGTGACGCGGCGGATACCGGCGTCGACGACCGCGCGCGCGAGCCGGCGAAGCTTGAGGCTTGTGAGCGCCGGGTCCCCGTACCCCTTGAGGACGAGGCGGCCCTGCCAGACGCCGTTCGGCTGCAGGGCTCCCTCGCCGAGCACGTCCGTCGGGATCTTGAAGGTGGGGCCGAGGTCCATGAGCGCCGTCACGGAGACGGGAAGCTTCTCGTTCGAGGCCGGCTTGAGCGGGAGCCCAGTGTTGCGGCTGTAGACGAAGCTGCTCCCCGACAGGTCGAACACGATCGCTCCGGTGTTGCTGCTCGAGATTCCGGGCGCGGCGAGCGCGCGGTCGAGCTGGGTCTTGAGCGACGCAGTGGCGGGCCCTGTGAGTGCAAAGACAGCGCTTGCAGCCGCGAGAGCGACTGCCATACGTTTCCAAGATCTGGGCCTCGCTCGAGGCGAGGATAGGCCTTCCGGCCCATGAATGCGGTCACGGCGCACTTGATAATTGGTCGAGTCGATGGCTGGCCACGCCCCTCTCCTCGAACGGATCGCCAAACTGCTGACCCACCGCTCCACCGACCCCGGGAAGCCCCTCGTCACGGAGATGGAGCATACGCTGACCGACGGATACGCGCGAGCGCTCGAGCTCGAGAGCGAGCGTCTACGGCTCGAGCGGCAGATCGGCCAGCTTGCCCATCAGATCTCCAGCCTGGACGAGGCAGACGAGCTCAAAGACCTGGCCGGCCGGCTCCGCGACACGGACACCGAGCTCGCGGGGCTCCGCGATCGCCTCGAAGCGCTCCAGAAGCGTTTCGACGAGACGCGCGCCGCCGCGTAGCTCTCGGCTAGACGATCCCGCTTCGCACCGCGTAGACCGCGGCCTGGATGCGGTTGTCGATCTGGAGCTTCATCAGGATGTTCGAGATGTGGTTCTTCACGGTTTTCGGGCTGATGAAGAGCTCGCGCGCGATCTGGCCGTTGTCCATGCCGCTGGCGATCAGCTTCAGCACCTCGAGCTCACGGTCCGAGAGTTCGGCTCTGATCGTCTCCGCGGCGTTCTCGTTCGTCGACTGCGAGCGCAGGCGCTGGAGCACCTTCGCCGCGATCTGCGGCGAGATGAGCGACTCGCCGTCGGCGGCCGCGTGGATCCCGGCGATCAGGTCCTGGATCGACGAATCCTTCAGCAGATAGCCGCATGCGCCGGCCATGACAGCGCCCATCACGTCGTCGTCGTCTGCCGAGATGGTGAGGACGACGACGCGGCTCAAGGGAGCAAGCCCGGACAGCCGGCGCGTCGTCTCGACGCCGCCGAGGCCGGGCATGTTCAGGTCCATGATGATCACGTCCGGGGCGAGGTCGGCCGCAAGCCTGATCGCCGTCTCTCCGTTGCCGGCTTCGCCCACGATGTTGACGCCCTGCTCTTCGAGGAGGTTCTTGAGGCCGGTGCGGAACAGGTCGTGGTCGTCGACCACGAGCACGCGCACTTCGTCCAGCCCTTTGCGGGCGTGGGTGTCGTCTGTTGCCGCCGGAGCGCCCATCAACCCTCCACTTGCCCGGGTGACGGACGGAGTCTAGTCACTTTCCGCAGGGCGGTTAATGAATCGTGATGGTGACCGTTCTGCGCCCCCAGTTGATTGCCTGGGCACACGTGGGGAACCAGAGGTCGATGATTTTTCCCTTGACGGCCGAGCCGGTGTCCGCCGCGACGCCCTCGCCGTAGCCCGGCACGTACATCTTCGTGCCCAGGGGAATCACGCTCGGGTCGACTGCGATCACGCCCCAGCTGACGGGGACGCCCGTAGCGGTCGTGCCCTTGAGGCAATAGCCGGTCGAGGAGACCGTCATCTTCGTCCCGCTCGTAGGCGGCGGGCCGGGCACGTGGCCGCCACCCCCGTCGCCAAGCGTCTCCGCCTGAGCCTCGGCCGCGGCCGCCTGGTCGGTGAGGCGGGCGATCTGAGCGCTGTTCAGCTCCTGCTGGCGGCGCAGGCTCGCAAGGTAGGAGGCGCGCGCCGCCTGTGCCTCGGCGAGCGCCGAGCGGGTCGCGCGAGCATCGGCGAGGAGGGCGTCGAGCTCCCGCTGGCGGGCGGCCAGCCGAGCGGCTGCGCTTCGGAGGGCGACCTTGGCCTCCGCAAGCTGGCCGACGATCGCCTTGTCCTGAGTCGCAAGGCGGTCGAGGCCGTCGAGCGCCGAGAGCGCCTCGTCGAGCGACTCGGCGCCGAGCAGGACGGCAAGCGGGTCGACGTCGCCTTCGATGTAGAGCTGGCGGAGGCGGGCGGAGAGCTGTCTGTCGGCCACCTGGAAGTCCGAGCGGGCAAGCTGGAGCCGGTGCTGGGCCGAGGCACGATCGCGCTGCACCGCCGCGCGTCGCTCCTGGAGGGCGTCGATTCGCTGCTCGGCCTGGCCGAGACGACTCTGGAGGGAATAGAGCTCCAGGAGCGCCTGCTGGGAGCGCGTCGCGAGGCTCGCGTTCGCCGAGCGCAAGGTCGAAGCGTCGCCTCTCTGCGCCGCTGGGTCGTCTGCCAGCGCGCCCGTCGTTGCGAGGAGGGCGACCGTGACGGCCAGGCTGAACATGGCGAGCCGAGCCGGACGCTTATGGCATCTCGCCCGCACGAGCCAAACACCCTAACACGGGCTCCTGACCGGTCGCCCGGCCGAGGGCGTTTGCGCGTTGTCGCAAGGGGCTGTTAGCATCGGGCGCTTGATGGCATTCGCCCAGCCTTCATTTGTCACGGTCCCGACCAGGCGGTTCTGATCCGAGCGACCCAGAAACACACATTCCTCCTCGCGCTTCTCTGCGCCCTCACGGCGGCGTCCTTCTTCGCAGCCGGGGCGGGCGCCGCACCAAGCGTCTCGTCGAAGCAGTCGGAGGCCAAGCAGGTCCTCGCGCAGATCCAGTCACTGGACGGGAATCTCGAGCACGCGATCGAGTCGTACAACGCAGCCCAGATCAAGCTCGACTCGATCCAGGCCGAGCTCAAGGTCAACGAGCGCCGCCTCGAGATCGCGCGGGCGAACTTCAAGCGGGCGCAGCGGTTCCTCTCCGCGCGACTCGTCTCGCTCTACACCGGCGGCGAGGAGACCACGCTCGAGGTGCTTCTCGGATCCGCGAACCTCGACGACCTGCTCGACCGGGTCGACACCGTGAACCGAGTCTCCGATCAAGATGCGCGGATCGTGGGCGAGGTCAGGAGCTTCCGCTCGGAGATCAAGAAGAGAGAGAACGCCCTGACCAAGGCTCACACTCAGCAGGCACAGGTCGTCGCGGAGCGGGCCGCGAGGCAGTCCTCGATCGAAAACCAGCTCGCGGAGCGCCAGCGCCTGCTTGGGACGATCAAGGACGAGATCGCAAAGATCCAGGCTGCCGAGCGCGCCCGTCAAGCGCGGCTCGAGGCCCAGGCTCGTGACCGGATCACCAGCGCACCCCAGGACTTCGGCGGGGGCGGCAACCCGACTGGCCACTACGGCGGTGTCGTCGGTATCGCGATGCAGTACCTCGGGGTTCCCTATGTCTGGGGCGGCGCTTCACCGAGTGGGTTCGACTGCTCCGGCTTCACCCAGTACGTCTTCGCGAAAGTCGGCGTGTACCTCCCCCACAACGCGGCGATGCAGTACGGGCTCGGGAGCCCGGTCTCGCGCGAGAACCTTCAGCCCGGCGACCTCGTCTTCTTCAACAACCTCGGGCACATGGGGATCTACATCGGCGGCAACCAGATGATTCATGCGCCCCACACCGGCGATGTCGTGAAGATCTCTCCGCTGACGGGCTGGTACGCAGAGACGTGGGTCGGCGCCCGCCGGCTCTAGGTCGGCCCAGCTAAGAAGCGGGCGCGCCGCCATGGCCGGCGGGAGGGATGTGCTTGCGCATGCGCACCCGTGTCCCGCGCCCCGTGGACGCGAACTCGACCTCGTCCACGAGAGCCAGCATGAGCGGGATGCCGCGGCCGCTCTCTGCGTCGAGCCTACGGTCGAGCCCGCGCTCGGCGTCGCTCCTGACTCGCGGAGCAAAGACGCCGGGGTCGGTCACCTCGATGTCGACGGCGCTCTCGCAGCCCGAGATGGCCACGTCGACGACATGACTCTCGGGGGCCTCTCTGAGCGCGTTGGTGAGCGCCTCCGTGGCGGCGAGCTTCAACTCGAAGCGTGTTTCCCCGCCGAGGTGGCAGGCGTCTGCGATGCGGTCGACGGCCGCGCGGAGCTCAAGCGTGGAGGAAGGCTGGTTCCGTAGGTGCAAGAGCAGGGTTCGCTCTCCTCGCTTCTTATCAGTCAAAACCGATAATCGCCGCCTTTGTAGTCGCTAATCAATCAACGCGGGAGCGCACGGGAGGGTTGCGGGCGCAGACGAAGAATCTAGAGGCCCTTCCGCTAGGCTTTTGGGGGCTCATGCGCACTATCTGGAACGGCTCGATCAGCTTCGGCCTCGTCAACATCCCGATCGGGTTGGCGGTGGCCCAGCAGCGCAAGGACACCGCATTTCGCACCCTGCACCGGGAATGCGGAACCCCGATCAAGCAGAAGCGCTACTGCCCGTTCCACGAGCGCGACGTCGAGGCCGACGAGCTCGTCAAGGGCTGGGAGTTCGCCAAGGGACAGTTCGTCGTCGTCGAGGAGTCCGACCTGGAGGCAGTTGCTCTCCAGCGCTCGCAGTCGATCGACATCATGCGCTTCGTTCCCGTCGCGGAGGTCGACCCGATCTACTTCGACCGCACCTACTACCTTGCCCCGGCCGATGCGGAGGCTCAGCGCCGGCCGTACGTCCTCCTCCTACGCGCGATGCAGGAGGCGGAGATGGGCGCGATCGGGAAGTTCGTCCTCTGGGGCAAGGAGAACCTGTGCCTGATCCGTCCGCTCGGCGACTCGCTCGCGCTCGAGACGCTCTTCTACGCCGAGGACGTGCGCACCCGGAAGGAGATCGACGAGGCTGTCGCGGAGGTGGACGTGAAGGGGCCCGAGCTCGAGATGGCGCGGCAGCTCGTGGAGAGCCTCGTCGGCGAGTTCGACCCGAAGGAGTTCGAGAACGAGTACCGTAACGACCTGCGGGCGATGCTCGAAGCCAAGCTCGCCGGGGAGGAGATCTCAGTGCCGGAGCCTGTCGCGACGGCTCCCGTGGTCGACCTGATGGAGGCGCTCAAGCAGAGCGTCGCCCAGGCGCGGAAGCAGAAGGACAAGCCTGCGCCCGCCAAGGCGAAGAAGGCTCCCGCGAAGAAGCGCGCGGGCGCGCGCGGCTAGCCGCTAGCCCTTAGGCCGCAGACGCCCGGCGGGTCCCGGAGGCCTCGAGCTGCGCCTGGAAGAGAAACTTGTCGATCTTGCCGTGGTAAATCGGGATGGCTTCTTCAATGCAGACGCGGATGACCTCGTCACGATCGAGGCCCAGCTCCTTCGACAGCTCCTCAGGCGTTAGGTGGTTGGGCAAGACAGCTCCTTTCGGTATCCGCCGACAAGAAAGCCCGCCATCGGCGCGCGCCGGGCGGGCTAGCGAGTCCTTCCATGTGCGCGGAGCGGCTCAAAGCGTCCGCGCTCCTTCCCTGACCATGGACGAAGCATACTTTCCGGGTATGACCGAGGCAACGCTCCTTCCGGGTTTCGAGTCGCACTTTGCGGACATCGGCGGCGTTCGCACCCGCTACTTCCTCGGCGGGGAGGGGGCGCCGCTCGTGCTGATCCACGGTCTGGGCGGGGCAGCAGTCAACTTCACGAAGCTCGCGCCGCTCCTTGCGCGGCGCCGCCGCGTCCTCATCCCGGACCTGCCCGGACACGGCCTGTCTGAGCCATTCGAGCCGGTGGACGGCCTGACGAGCTATGCGAACCACGTCGCGTCGGTTGCCGAGCGCGAAGGGATGCTCCCCGCCGCCGTGCTCGGCTACTCGATGGGGGGCGTGATCGCCCTTCGTCTCGCCGTCGCGAGACCGGAAGACGTCACCGCGCTCGCGCTCGTCGCCCCCGCCGGGATCGTCTCGACGAAGCGCAGGGCCGAGATCTGGCTCGCCGTCACGGGCGCTCTGCGCCCAGCTCAGGTGATGACTCGCTTTCGGGGTACCTTCGCTCGCCGGCCTCGCCTCCGCTGGATCCCGTTCGGCCTTTGGGGCGCCGCCGACCCGCCTGCGCTCGAGCCGGACGCCGTCCTCGGCTTTCTCGAGGGCCCTTCCCAGCACACGGACGTCGGGAGCGCCGCGAGGGCTCTCTTCACGGACGACCCGCGGCCGGATCTGGATCGGGTCGGGTGCGAGACCCTGCTCGTCTGGGGCGCCCGCGACCGTCTCATCCCGCTCGCGGACGGGTTCGAGTACGCCAGGCGCCTGGGCGCGCCCATTCGCACGCTGCCGGCTTCGGGCCACCTCGTCGTCGGCGAGCACGCCGGGCCGTGCGCCGCGATTTTGGAGGGCTTTCTAGACGGGGTTGGGCAGGTCGACGAACTCCCACTGGAGGCCAAACTCCTCCGCGAGCTTTCGGCAGAGCGCGCGGACTCCTAGCGTCTCGGTCGCATAGTGGCCGCCGGCCACGAAGTGGATGCCGGCCTCCTTGGCCGCGTGCTTCGTCGGCTCGTCCGCCTCGCCCGTCACGAAGCAGTCGTAGCCCTCGGCGGCTGCCTGCCCGACGTAGCGGGCCGCGCCGCCGGTCAGGACGGCGACCCGTTCGACCAGCTCGGGCCCGTAGGAGAAGACGAGCGGCATCTGACCGAGCTTCTCCTGGATGAGCGTCGAGAGGTCGCTCATCGGAGTCGGATCGGCGAGCTTGCCGCCGTAGCCCCAGTCGGTGAAGCGCCGCTCGCGCTCGAGGCCGAGCTCGGCCGCGAGTAGGGCGTTGTTGCCGATCTCAGGGTGCGCGTCGAGGGCGAGGTGGTAGCCGGCAAGCGTCAGATCGCCGTCGAAGAGCGCCTGCAGCCGGCCTCGCAGGACCCGGTCGACGACACGCGAGTCGTTGTCCCAGAAAAGCCCGTGGTGCACGATCACGAGCTGAGCTCCTACCCCCGCGGCGCGCTCGAAGAGCTCCCGCGACGCCGACACTCCGCACGCGATCTTCGCTACCTCGTCCGCACCGAGGACCTGCAGGCCCATCGGTCCGTAGTCCGGGTAGGCCGCGACATCGAGGTACTCGTCGGCAAAAGCCAGGATCTCGGCCGGCGCCGCCATTTGGGTAACCTATGCGAGCCTCGGGGTGTAGCGCAGCCTGGTAGCGCGCGCCGTTCGGGTCGGCGAGGTCCCCGGTTCGAATCCG
>JBDTRS010000042.1:0-15395 GCA_039931575.1 Gaiellaceae bacterium | reverse complement strand
CGGGTCGCGTCCCGCCGGGCCAGTACCTCGTCGAGGACTTCCCCGTTCTGTCGGCAGGCCCGACCCCGCACACGCCGCTTACGGAGTGGGACTTCACCATCACGGGCGCAGTCGCCGGGGAGAAGCGGTGGACGTGGGACGAGTTCCGCGAGCTCCCGACCGAGACCTTCACGGTCGACATCCACTGCGTCACGAAGTGGTCGAAGCTCGACACCGTCTGGGAGGGCGTGTCCGTTGACACGCTGCTCGAGGAGGTCGAGCACGACGCTGGCTACGTCGTTGCCGTCTGCGACGGCGGCTACACGACCAACCTCCCCCTCGAAGACGTCACAGACGGCAAGGCGTGGATCGCGTTCGGCTACGACGGCGAGCCGCTGGATCCCGAGCACGGCGGTCCCGCACGCCTCCTCGTCCCGCACCTCTACTTCTGGAAGAGCGCCAAGTGGGTGCGCGGCCTCAGCCTCGCCGAAGAGGACGAGCCTGGCTTCTGGGAGGCCCTCGGGTACCACATGTACGGAGACCCGTGGCGGGAGCAGCGGTACTGGGGCGACTAAGAAGCCTGCTCGGCGTGGGAGCCTGGGTCGACGAGCCGTGCTGAAAGCGCCCCTGCAGCCTCCTCGGTCGCGCCCGTATTCTCTGAATACGCGCGCTCCCTGCGTCCTTGCATGGCCACCCCCATCACGCCCCGCCGACGAGGCCTCACTCCGAACAGACTTAGCTGGCAGCTCTGCGACGTCGCGGAGCTGGTCGACGAGACGCCGCGCGTGAAGACGATCGTGCTCGACCCGCCCCAGTGGGCAGGCCACAAGGCTGGTCAGCACGTCGACGTCAGGCTCACGGCCGAAGACGGCTACCAGGCGCAGCGGAGCTACTCGATCGCGTCGCCTCCTGAGGACGAGCACCTTGCTCTCACCGTCGAGAGACTCGACGACGGCGAGGTGTCCTCGTACCTGGCCGAGGTCCTGGTCCCGGGCGACACGCTCGAGCTGCGCGGCCCCATCGGTGGCTATTTCGTCTGGGAGGCGGCTCTGGGAGGGCCCGTGCTGCTCGTCGCCGGCGGCTCAGGGATCGTCCCGCTGATGGCGATGGCCCGCCACCGCGCTCGCGCCGGGAACCGCACACCGATGCGGCTTCTCTACTCGGCGCGGACGATCGACGACGTCATCTACCGCGAGGAGCTCGAGGCCCTGGCAAGCGAGGACGAGGGCTTCGAGGCCATCCTCACCCTCACCCGCGCGCAGCCGCCCGGCTGGAGCGGCTATGCGCGCCGAATCGACGCCGACCTCCTCGCGGAGGTGGCGTGGCCCGCGAGCGACGACCCGCTCGCATTCGTCTGCGGTCCGACGGCTTTCGTCGAGACCGCTGCTTCGGAACTAGTCGAACTCGGGCTCCCCGCGCACCGGATCAAGACCGAGCGCTTCGGGCCGACAGGAGGTTAGCCATGCAAGAGCTGAAGCTCGACGGGAACGCGGCCGCGGGGACGATGGAGGAGGTCTTCGCGTTCGAGATCACGACCGCAGTCGGCACCTGCGACAACTGTGGCGCCGTCGCGGAGTTCGGCACGACGACCGTCTACGCCCAGGCGCCGGGGATCGTGGTGCGCTGTCCGCAGTGCGAAGGAGTGCTTCTACGCCTCGCGCACGACGACGGCGGTCGCTACTGGCTCGAGATGCGCGGCGTGCGCTGCCTCGAGCTGCGGGTCTAGACGTCTTCTAGTAGAACGGCGCGCGCAGGCCCGCCGTCCGAGCCGACGACATCGAGCGGGAGGCAGGCGAACATGTACTCGCCCGGTTCGACGCCGCGTAGATCGAGGCCCTCAACCGGCACCACCCCGGCGCCCAGCAGCACTCGGTGGGCCTCGCGGTCTCCGATCGAGAGGTAGTCGATGCCGATCGTCCTGATGCCGTGCGCTACCACGAAGCGAGCGCCGCTTCCGTCGAGCCTGATGAAGTCGCGGGTGAACGACGGCTGAGCCCAGAGCTCAGAGTTGCGCGTCTTCAGGAGCACGCGCTCCGTGTCTGCCGGGATCTCGAGGGCCGCGAGCTCCGACTCTCCGAGCGTAGCTCCCCCGACCGCCGTCGCATCGACGACCAGCGCCGGTCCGACGAGCGCGTCGAGCGGAATGCCTTCCGCGCCCGGCGCGCCGACGATGAAGTGCAGGGGCGCGTCCACGTGGGTGCCGGTGTGCACCCCGAGATCCAGTCGGCTCACGTTCGCCGGCGCGCCCTCGGCGATCGAGCTCGCGCGCTCGAGCCGGATGCCCGGGTTACCGTCGTAAATGGGCATGCCCTCCCGGATCGGGACCGAGATGTCGCGAATGCGCACGCGTGCCAGTCTAGGCTGTGTCGGTATGACCGCACGTTCGCCCGCGGTGCTCCTGACCGCCTTTCTCCTCGCAGGTTGCGGGGGATCCGCGCCGGCCGAGCCCGTCGCCGCACCGACCGCCTCCTCGCCGCCGCCAGAGACGACGACCGCCCCGCCCCCGGTTGTGACGACGACAGAGGTGAAGACCGAGGCCATCCCGGGCATCCCGCGCTACGTGTGGCCCTACCGGAGCTGGACGAAGCTGAACGTGAAGCCCGTGCCTCCGCGCGACTCCGATCCTCACCTCGGCACGAAGCAGGTCTACGCGAGCCGCCAGGCCGCCGGCGGTACGTTTCCCCACGGCTCGATCGTGGTGAAAGACGCGGTGCGTCCGGGCAAGGACTTCATCGGTCTCCTCGCAGTCATGCGGAAGGAGCGGGGCGCCGATCCCACCCACAATGACTGGGTCTTCGTCGAGTACACGCGCGAGGCGAAGGGCGCGCGCTTCACCGAGATCGCGAGCGGGGCCGTCTGTTGGAGCTGCCACATGGGCGCCTCCGAGGCGGACTACGTCTGGATCGAGAAGCTCGGGCTGACCCGCTAGGAGGGCTTGTCGGAACGTCGCTCGTCGTCAGGGTGCGATGCTCGCACCCAAGACAAGGACGCAGGGAGCCCGCGTATTGGTAATACGCGGGCGACCGAGGACGCAGGATCGGGGCGAGAAGCGCGGCCTGGCGGCAGCGCTGCGTTTCGTCAAGCTCTCCTACAAGCCCGGGAGCGCGCCCGGAGCGCCGAGCACCGTGATTCCCGCCGCCTCGCCGAGGACAGCGAGCGTGGCCGCCTCCTCGGGGATGAGGTCCCCCGGCTCGGCGACGGCACGAAGGAAGTCCTCGTACCGCCCTGCCGAGCGGACCGGGGCCGTTGTCACGAGCCTGACGCGCCCGCACTTCGCGCGGTAGGTGTGAGGGACTCCGGCGGGAGCGACCCACTCCTCGCCCGCCTCGAGCTCGAGCTCCTCGTCTCCCGCATAGACCGTGAGACGGCCGCCGAGGACGCGGAGTGCCTCGTCCTCGGCGTGGACGTGCAGCGGCGGCATCTGGCCGGCGCGCAACACGCTCTCGACGGCGGCGATCGATTGGAAGGCGATTGCGTTCATGCTCCAAGCCTGCCCGTTCGCGCGACTCACGCCAATCGAGCCACCCCGCGTTTCGCGGGTGCGGTTACCCGAACCGCTCGCTCAGGCGCCGAGCACGTTGACGGCGCGCGCCGCGACGAGCAGCACGGCTCCCACGGAGATCATCGCGTCGGCCGCCATCAACGTCTTGGCCCAGCGGGTCAGCGGCATCGCATCGGTCGGGCTGAACGCGATTCCGTTGGTCAGGGCCACGTAGACGTAGTCCTCGAGGCGCGGATACCAACCCTTGCGCGCAAGCTCGCGGTTCTCATCCTGCGGAAACTGGAAATCCGGGGTGCGCCGTCCTTTGAGGGCCCGCTGGACCGGCCCGCCGCAGTCCAGCGTCCAAAACCAGAGCCCGAAGACGATCACGTTCGTCAACCACACGACAGAACCGCTCGTGAGCAGCTGCCCACCCGACAGGTTCGAGCTTTTCTCGGTCAGCAGGGCGCCGATCAGCAGCATGAGGCCGATGAGGTTCCCCAGCACTACGACCGACAGAAACCCCTGGAGGACGCGGTGGCCCCGCTCGTGGTCGGCCCGCGCGGTCGCGAAGAGAGCGCCGATGAGAAGAGCGTTGGGGATACAGACGACGAGCCAGATCCAGCCGCGCAGCCCGAGGAGCTCCCAGCCCTGGGCGAGACTCGTGGCGGCGAGCAGGACAAGGAGGCAGGTCGCTGCGAGGACGAAGAGGCTCGCCTCGACGCGGGCCTCGCGGCGCGCCTCCTTGAGCTCCGCGGTCGACATCGAAGGTGGATTCGGCGAGGAGGGCCGCTGCCCTGCCGGAGCTCGCCCCGGAGTCGGACGGTCGAGTCGACTGGGGATGCGGTTACGGGACTTGCGAATGACGCGCTCGCCCTTCGGACGCACCGGTCTCTTACTCAGATTTCCTCTGCTTCCGGCCGACTGGATCACTGTCGAACGCCTGCTTCCAAGCGTCGTATTCGCGGACGGCGTGTTCGCTTCGCACCCCCTAGTTCGTCAAGCCGACCCCTGACTGCGCTCCTCTTCGAGTCGCCGCAGCTCGATCCGCCGGATCTTGCCCGAGCGAGTCTTGGGCAGGCTCTCCACGAACTCGATCTCTCTCGGATACTTGTAGGGCGCCGTGACCCGCTTGACGTGATCCTGAATGCCGCGGGCAAGCTCTTCCGTTCCCACACGACCTGCGCGGAGGACGACGAAGGCCTTGACGATCTGTCCTCTATCGGGATCGGGCTTTCCAATCACGGCGCTCTCGGCAACGGCCTCGTGTTCAATGAGAGCGCTCTCTACCTCGAACGGCCCGATCCGATAGGCGGCCGAGAGGATCACATCGTCGGCTCGTCCGGTGAACCAGAAGTAATCATCGTCGTCGCGGGTGCCGCGATCACCCGTCACGTACCACTCGCCCCGAAACACGGAGGCTGTCTCTTCCGGAGCCGCGTGGTAGCCCGAGAAGAGGGTCGGCGGCCGCCCATTGAGCGCGATGTCACCCTCCTCTCCGCGCGGTAGCTCGACTCCTTCATCGTCGATGATGCGCACGTCGTGGCCCTGTGCGGTGCGGCCCATCGATCCGGGCCGGATCTCCATGTCGGGGTAGTTGCCGACGAGGAGCGTGTTCTCGGTCTGGCCGTAACCGTCGTGGATCGTAAGGTCGAAGGAGTCCTGGAACGTCCTGATCACCTCGGGGTTGAGGGGCTCGCCAGCTGAGACGGCGTGGTGCACGCCCGACAAGTCGTAACGTTCGAGGCCCTCCAGCTTGGCCATGAGTCGATACTCGGTCGGCGCCTGGCAAACAACGGTCGGCCTCAGCTCTTCGATGAGCGCAAACCGTTCGGCCGGCTCGAAGCCGCCCTCGTGCAGAACGACAGCCGCGCCTTGACTCCAAGGGCCGAGGAGGACGTTCCAGATCGATTTCGCCCAGCCGGTTCCGGCGGTGCACCACACCAGATCGGCCGGCGTTGCGCAGAGCCAGTCGGCGGCTTGGAGCCGCGTCGCGAAGCAATAGCCGTTTGTGTGAACGACGCCTTTCGGGTTCTTAGTCGTCCCCGATGTGTAGAGGATGAAGGCCGGATCGCTCGCGGCGGTGTTCCAGGTCGGAGCCGAATCCGGCTGGACGCCGAGCAAGCCCTCAGCCTCGTCGAGGAAGAGGACGTCAAGTGGACGCTCGACACGTTCCCGCATGCTGAGGATCTCGTCCTCGGCCGAGCGCTCGCACACGATGAGCTGAGCCTCTGCGTGAGAGGCCCGAAATGCGAGATCTCGAGCTCTGAGCATCTCGGAGCAGGGAATGGCGATCGCGCCGCACTTCATGGCGGCCAGCATCACGGCGTGCCACTCGGGCCGTTTCCCGACGAGCACCATGATGCGTGAGCTGGCGCCTACACCACGCGATCGCAGGAGGTTCGCCCAGCGTCCGGACGCGGCCGCGATCTCCGCGAACGACAACTCTCGGCGTTCCCCGGACGCCCCTACGAAGACCATTCCAACCCGTTCGGACCCTCGCGCGAGCGTCTCCACGACGTCGCGGACGAAGTTGAACTGGGCTGGTACGTGCCAGCGTCCGTCAGCGAACGCAGCTTGGTTCTCGGGCTCGATTGGCCTCATGGCTCGATCAGACCAAGCCCTGGGCGATCCTGCCTCAGGTAGTCGAGCCGTTCATCGTCGACTCCCGGCGATCCGACCGGCGCAACCAGGACGTCCTCGTCGGCATGTGCGAGCTCTGAGAGCACGGCTCCGTCGGCCCCGATCGATCGGCTTCCTCCCACGAAGCGAAATCCACCCTCCTCCCCGACTCGGTTGACATAGAGGTGCGGAACTCTGTTCTCGAGAGCCCGGGATCTAGCAAGCAGCAGGTGATCCTCGTAGAACGGGGCCATGTTGGCCGAGATCGTCACCAGGAGCTGGGCTCCCCCGCCGACGAGCCGGCGGGCGGGCGCGGGAAACTCGAGGTCGAAGCAGACGAGCGGGGCGACGAGCGTCTCGCCGAGCCTGACGAGGAGCAGGTCGTCCCCGGCGACGAACACTCGGCGCTCGTCTCCGAATAGATGGGTCTTCCGGTAGACCCCGACCAACACGCCGTCAGCACCGATGAGAGCGGCCGAGTTCGCGACCCGGCCCGGCGAGACGCGCTCCGCGAAACCGATGACGACGGCAGTCCTCGCTTCCGCCGCGGCAGCGGCCACGATCCGGAGATCCTCACAGTCGGCCGGGAGGGCGAGCTCCTCGACGCGGCTCAGGTCGTAGCCGACGAGAAAGAGCTCCGGAAAGACGGCGAGATCCACCGATGGGTGGCCGGCCAGGAGCGCGGTGGCGCGACGAGCGTTCGCCTCTGAATCGCCTGGAACCGAGCTGAGTTGCGCGAGAGCCGCGCGCACCATTACGCGTCCGTCGTGAGGACGGCCGGAGGGGCGCTCGGATCGGGAAGCGTGACCGAGAAGTGCTCGAAGCGGGCCTCGAGACACGCGCCTCCGAGGATGTCGCGCGCCGGAACCAGCTCCGCCTCGCCGGCCTCAACCGCGGCGACACCGCGGGCGATCTCGCCGAGAAAGCCCTGATAGGCGATCCCGTATCCGTAGTGGTGCACGAAGACGAGCCGAACGGCGTCCGCGAGCTCTGCGAGGCGGTTGGTGGAGCGCCCGAGAGCGCCGAGATCGGAGTCCGGGAAATGGGTGTAGATCGGACCGTGATTGACCGTGTCCGCTCCGAAGAGGAGACCGTCGTGCTCGTCCAGCAAGCAGATTCCATCGGGGCTGTGGCCCGGGGCGTGGATCACGGTCAAGACACGCCCACCGAGGTCGATTCGGTCACCGTCGGCCAGGGTCTGAGTCGCCTTGCTCGGCCTGATCGTCCAAGCCGATCCGTCGAAGCCGGCCGGGAACGGTCTCGGCACGCTCTCTGAGGAGAGGAGCCAGAAGTATTCGGAGTCGAGCGTGCGGTAGTCGGCCAGGGCTTCGAGTTGCCGCTCCGCGTAGTCGACGTAGGCGTCCAGGAGCTCGCGGGGAACCGCCTGCTCGATGAGCGGCGCGCCGATCTGGTGAATCGCTATCTCGTCGAACTCGTAGTTCCCACCTATGTGGTCGAAGTGATAGTGCGTGTTGACCACGCTCAAGGGCTTCTGCGTAGCGCTTTCGGCGGCGGGTCGGATCGGTTCGATGCCCATCCCCGTGTCGAGGAGCACCGCGCGATCGCTCCCGGCCACGAGCCAGGTGTAGACGTGCTGCGGCTCGCCGAGGAGCCAGACCCCCGGCACGACCTCCTGGACGCAGAACCAGCTCACGGCGACCTCAGGTGACGTCCGCCGGCTCGCGCTGCAGGGCGGCGATGACGTCGTCAGACGTGACAGGGTCACCCCCCGAGACGAGCGTGCGCATGATCAGCAAGGCGGCCTCATGCTCTTCCGGATTCGACCCGGCAACGCAGTCCTCGACGACGCGGACGTGGTAGTCGCGCTGGAATGCTTCGCCGACGGTCCAGAGCACGCATACGTTCGAGTCGACCCCGGTCACCAGCAGGGTCTCTATCCCGAGATTGCGAAGGAGAAGGTCGAGGTCGGTGCCCAGGAAACAGCTGTACCGGCGCTTCTTGATCCGAAGGTCGTCGGCACGCGGCGCGAGCTCGTCGACGATGTCGATGCCGGGGGTCCCCTCGATGCAGTGCGGGGGCACCGGCGAGTCGGGGCCTCCGCCTGGGTAGCCGGCCCCCGCTCCCGGATCGGCCTCCCGGCCGGCATCCACTCCGCCCGGCCGATGAGCTTCCTGGGTGAAGATCACTGGCACTCCCGCTGCTCGTGCCGCGTCGATCAGCCGTGCGATCCGCGACACGATCTCAGCCGAGCCGGGCGCAAAGCAGCCGGCTGACTCGTCGAGAAAGTCGTGCTGCATGTCGATGACGAGCAGGGCTGCTCGGCCAGGAATGAGCTGGTTCACGACCCGATCATCGCGCACTCGATGCTGCAGCCGCAGGCTCGGCGGCGGGCGGACCGATTCGCCGCCGCATAAGGAGCCAGTACGACGTCGCGCCGACGACCAGGCCTACGAGCGCGCTGATGTCGGCTCCAGCGAGGTAATTGGTGACAATCGGGCTCTGCCAATGGGTCGTGTTCGCGAAGGCACCGGCCGCGACGATCGCAAGCGCGAGCGCGGCGAGGCCGTACCAGTTGAAACCGCGGTCGTACCAGTACCGCCCACCTCGTCGATGAAGCTCGAAGCCGTCGTACTCTCGGCGCCGTAGCAGTAGGTCGACTACGAAGATCGCGGAGTAGCCCGCGTACCACCACACCATGAACTGCAGGAACTCTGTCAGCGTCGTGAGGAAGTCGGAGATGAAGACCGCGTAGATGGCCATGCTCGACCCGATCACAGCATCGACAAGCACGGCGCCCCAGCGCGGAACACGAACGCCGACGCTCTGGAGCGAGAGGCCCGAGGAGTAGACACCCAGGATGTTGTTGCAGGTCGTGCCGAACGCGATTACGAGGAGAAACAACGGATAGAACCAGTTCGGCATGAGTGTCTTCATCGAGGTCGCCGGATCAGTCATGTCCACTGCTGTGCCGGCCAAGATCGCGATGACCGAGAGGAAGATCGCCGGCAGGAAGCAACCCACGGTGGCCCACAGGGTCATCGCACCAGGCGACGCATCGCGCCGGAAGTAGCGCGTGAAGTCCGCCGGGTTGCCGCACCACGAGAGAGGGCCGGACATGATGATGGTGAGGCCGAGGAGCCACACCGCCAGCAAGGCTCCGCCCGAGAGCGGCGTCGCGGGCTGGTAGCTCCAATCGACGTCCGGGATGACGAAGATGAAGAGCGCGATCGAGAGGGCAACAAGGGCATAGGCGAAGGCCTTCTGGAAGACCACGATCGTCGCATGGCCGAGAAAAGCGACCACAAAGGTCACGATGATCACGATCGCAAGCAGAAGTGCCTTCCCTCCGTCTCCGATGTGCCAACCCGCGAAATCGGCGAGTGCGAAGAGCGCGAGCGCGCCGATCGAGAAGTTGATCGCCTCGAAGGCCACGAGGTTGAACCAGGACAGGAAAGCCGAGACACGGTTGCCATGAATCCCATACTGGGCGCGCGAAATGACGAGCGTGGATGTCCCCGCTTTCGGCCCCGGGGTACCCATGATTCCAATCAGAAGGTAGAACGCGTTCCCAATCACGACGGCCAGGATCGCCTGCCAGATATTGAGGCCGATCAGCATCATCAGCCCACCGAGAATGATGTAGATGAACGAGGTATTCGCGGCAAGCCACAGCCAGAAGAGCTCGCGCGGCTGACCGTGTCGTTCCTCGAGCGGCACTACATCGATTCCGCGAACCTCGACGCGACCGGCAACATCCGTTGCGCCCTCTGAGGGCGCCGCCGACTCTTCCGCCCAGTCCATCCGACTCATCTCAGCCGCCCTTTCACTTGCTCTCGGTTCCGCCCGTTCCTGCTAGGGGGCTTACGCGGCCCGCTCCCCCGTGAAAAGCCATGAGCTCCAGTGCGACTCGGCCCGCGAACAGCGATGTCACGGGGGTGGGATCCAGACTTGGAGCAGCCTCGACGACGTCGGCGCCGAGGAGCCCGTTACCGGCGATCCCGCGCACGAGCTCCAGGACATCGCGACTCGTCAACCCACCGGGTGTTGGACAACACGTGCCGGGGGCATGGGCTCCGTCCATCGAGTCAACATCGAAGGACAGGTAGACCCCGTCGGTATCGGCAGCCGCAACCTCGAGGGCACGATCCACTGCCCAGGCCGTCCCGTGTTGCCAGATCTCCTCGAGCCAGATGACCGTGATGCCGTGCTCGCGGCAGTACGCCGCCTCGCTGCGAGGGTTCATCCACCCCGAAATGCCGACAAGTGCGATGTGCTCAGGGTTGAACCCCGCATCGACCGCCCGCGTGATCGGGCAACAGTGATTCAGAAGCTCCCCGCCGACATCCTGGGCCGTGTCTAGGTGAGTGTCGATCAGGACGAGCCCTGGATTCTCGAACCGACTGCGAATCGCCCGGACCGCGGGAATCGTGACCGAGTGGTCGCCGCCGAGCGTCAGCGGCAGCGCCCCCGCGTCGAGGATCTCTGACAGATCTCTTTCGGCCCGTTCGAACGTGCGCTCGGGGTTGGCGAGCGCAATATCGCAATCGCCGCAATCGACCGGACGGAGAGCTTCGACGAGGTCGAAATCGAGCATCGCGTTGTACGTCAGGAACTGGCACGAGACTTCGCGGATTCCGCGGGGGCCGTAGTTCGCCCCCGTCCGACTGATGTTTGTGGCGTCGAACGGAATGCCGTAGACCGCCGCCAGCGCGCCCTCCGCGCGAAGCGCTTCGGTTTCGGGAAGAACGTGCGGTAGACGAAGGAAGGAACCGGCGAGCCCAGCGTGGAGGAGCGACGTCCACATCGTCTTGTCGGTGGACCCAGCGTTGGTAGCCACTTCAGGCGCCGGACCTGAGGGAAGAAACCTTGAAGAAGCGCTTCTGCATCGGATCGGCGCCGAGCATTGCAGAAGCGCTTCTGCATGTCAATGAAGCGTCAGTATCATCCACGCGGTGGGAAGACAACCGGTGGCGATGAAGGAGGTGGCTGAGGCCGCAGGGGTGTCGGTGACCACCGTCTCCGACGCGCTCAACGGCAAGGGGCGACTACCTCAGACGACGCGAGATCACGTGCGGACGATCGCGAATCGCCTCGGCTACCAGCCCAGCATCGTCGCGCGGAGCCTGGCAAGCGGAAAGACCCGGAACCTTGCCCTGACCGTCTCCACCGCAGACGCCTCGACGTTCGCATTCGGCGCTGTCGACTACTTCGTCCAGCTGATGAGCTCGGCAACGATCAAGGCGCTGGAGCATGGGTACTCGCTGATCCTCTCCCACTCGGACGCGGACCGGGACGCCTCCCCATTGCCCCTTGACGGGGCCATCGTCGTCGACCCGGTGCTCGACGACCCGGCGCTGGCGGAGTTCCGACGACAGAAGATCCCCGTGGTGACGGCGGGGCGCGATCCTGCTTCCGAGAATGCTTCCTTCTCGGTCGACAACGATCACGCGGCAGGGACGGAGAGAATGCTCGACCACCTCGCGAGGGCGGGTGCCCAGCGGATCGCGCTCGTCAGCGGTCCGCCGGTTCATTCGTACATCGTTGACGCGCTACAAGCGTACGAGGGCTGGTGCGTTCGCCGGAAAGTTGCGCCAACCGTCTCGTTCGCCGGCTACAGCTTGACCGAAGCCGCAGGCTATGCGGCTGCTTCAGATCTCCTGTCCGGACCCGACCGCCCCGACGCGATCTACGCAACTCTCGACCGGTTGGCGCTGGGCGTGAGCATGGCTGCGAAGACACAAGGACTCGCCGTGCCGGACGATCTTCTCATCGCCGGCCTGAGCGACAGCAGGGCGGGCCGCCAAGCGAGTCCTTCGCTCACGGCCCTGGCGCTGGACCCGAGTGAAATCGGAAAGAGAGCGGTCGAGATGCTCGCTGCGCTCGTTGAGAACCGTCCTGTGGCCGAGCCCCACGTCACTGTGGCGACCAAGGTGATCCCGCGCGCGTCGACCCGTCGAAGACTTGGGTCCCGAGGTAAGCGGCTGCACTGATTCGCGAAGGGGCGCTCGGCGATGGGCACCGCAAGCCTCGCGATTTGCGGGGCTTTTCGAGGCGGACGACCGGGTTCAGAACCCGCGGCCCTCAGCTTGGGAAGCTCGGGCCGACCGGGGGCGAGACATATACTTGTTCGATGGAGGCCGAAGGCACGAGCCCGCCCTCTTTCTGGGAGCGTCAGCTCGATCGGCACAGCTTTGTTCCCTTGTACTATCAGCTTCAGGAGGCTCTGAAGCAGCAGATCGAGTCAGGCGTCTGGACGGCCGGCGACCCGCTTCCCTCCGAGCCCGAGCTCGCACGCCGCTTCCAGGTCAGCCGGGTCGTCGTCCGGCAGGCGCTGGCGATCCTCGAGGACGACCGGCAGATCGTCCGCATCCGCGGGCGCGGCACGTTCGTGGCGCAGCCCAAGCTCGACTACCGGGCGGGCGGACTCTCCCGGCTCCTCGCCACGCCGAGGGACGCCGACGTGGCCGTACAAGTGCTCGACAAGCGGGCGATCAAGGTCGAGCGCAGCATCTCGGAACCCCTCGGGGCCGGGCCGGACGAGGGCGTGGCACGCTTGACGACGCTCCTCTCACTCCGTGGCGTCCCGCTCGCCATCAGCTACTCGTTCTTCCACCGCCATGAGGTCTCGTGGCTCGTCGACGCGGCCCACGTCGGCCGCAGCCTCCCCCCGGACCTCACGCTGGCCCAGCACGGCGTCGAGCTCGAACGCTCCCACCTCTCGATCGAGACGAGCCAGTGCGGCCAGTTCGAAGCCGACCGCTTCGCCATCCCCCACCGCTCCGCCGTCTTCCTCGTCCTCTGCACCGAGTATCGCCGAACCCCCGACGGCACCGCGCCCTTCGAGGTCGCCCGCGTCGAGTATCGCGGCGACATCATGCAGTTCCGCCTCGAGGTCTCCCCGACCGGAACCGACGCCCTTTCGGCCACCTGGACGTTCAACGAAGGGGTGGAGGCGCTCGTGGGCGCCCTGCCGTAGAAGCCCGTGCCCCCACGCGAGGCCCCCTGTTGCGTGGAAGACCTCACCTGGCCGGCGCTCGCCCGGCTCGTCGAGGGCGGCGAGACGCTGTGCGTGCTACCCGTGGCGGCCGTCGAGCAGCACGGGCCTCACCTTCCGGTCTCGACCGACTCGGAGATCGCGACGGCGGTCTGCCGGGCAGCCTCGGCGCGGACGGGTGTGCCCCTCCTCCCCACGCTCTGGGCCGGCTCCTCTCAGGCACATACGACAGCCTGGCCGGGAACCTTCTCGCTGCCGCCCCGCCTTCTCATCGAGGTCGTCGTCGAGCTCGCGCGCTGGGTAGGCGCGAGCGGGTTCAGCCGCCTTCTGCTCGTGAACGCCCACGTGGGAAACGCCGCGCCGCTTCAGGTCGCGGTCGACGAGATCCGCGCCGCCGGTGCGCTCCGGCCGGGGCTCGTGAACTGGTACGAGCTCACACCCGAGATCGCCGCCGAGGTGACGTCGGATGCCGACGACTGGCATGCCCACGCCGCCGAGACGTCGCTGCTCTTACATCTGCGCCCCGACCTGGTCGACGGGGAGGCAATCCGCGACGACGATGACCGCACCGGCGAGCTCGTGTTGAGCTACACCGTCGCCGAGACGAGCCGCGAAGGGCTGACAGGAGCGCCCAGCCGTGCGAGCGCCGACGAGGGCGCCGCGCTCTTCGAAGCCGTCGTGACGGCGCTCGCCGAGCGCTTCGAACGCGCTCGCGTCGAAGTGCCGCCCGAGCTCTAGTGCACTAGTCGAGCGGGTGAAACTCCTTCGTCTCGAGGAGCATGCGGCCCTGGTCCGTGTCACGGAGGTTCCAGGCGCTGACGCGCTCTGGCACCAGCCTGATCGTGACGTTGTCGGTGGCCAGATACCGGTCGACGGGCTCGAGCTCGCGTCCCGGCTCCGTCACGTACTTGAGGTGGATCCGGCGGTTCGTGGCGATTGCGTCCTCGCCCTCGCGCAGCTCTGCGCGGCCGATGAGCGTGATCCCGCGGAGGTCGAAGCCGCCGCGGGAGTCGTCGATCATGACCGTCACCCGGGGATCCCTGGCGATGTTATTCGCCTTGCGGGTCGTGCGGCTCGTGGGCAGGAGCAGCGCCTCGCCGTCCCAGAGAAACCACATGCCGACCAGATGGACGGCGCCGTCGCGGTCGATGGTCGCGAGGTTGGCGACCAGGCGGGCGTCCAAGAGCTCGCGCGCGAGCGCGCCGCCTAGAACGTCTCGCTCTTCTCTGCGACTTCCTGGTACCACCGCTTGCGGGGCCCGATGCGGGCTCTCATCTTCCACTTGCTCGTCTTCGGCTCGTCTTCGATCGCACGCTCCAGGCCGCCGATCCGCTCCTCGACGATGCGCGCCTGCTCCGCCGAGAGCTCTCCGTCGCCGAGGTGGCGGCGCAGCTTCGCGAGGTTGGTCGTGACCGTGTGGTAGAAGCCCCAGTCGGCCCCGAGGATCTTGGCGACGTAGGTGTGGTCGATCGCGTCCTCGCCGCTCGCGTCAAGCGGATGCTCGAGCAAGAGGACGAGGGAGTCCTTGATGTCCTTCGGGTTGATCTCGACGATCTGCGTCTTCTCGAGCAGCAGGTCGGTCGGCGTGATCGTCGGGTAGTCGAGCTTCAGGCGGTCGCGGAGCGGGATCGGATGGCAGAAGTAGAGCTCGTCGAAGAAGACGTCGACAAAGAGGCTCGACTGCGGATCGCCGAAGCAGTAGCGCTTGCCCTCGGTGGCGACGACGAGGTCCTGGTCGACCACGAAGCCCAGGCCCTCGAGCCACGCGCGCACCTCGCGCCGCTGGTCGCTTCGCGCGGCAAGGTCAACATCCGTCAGGTCGCGCTTCATCTGCTCGAAGAGCTCGATGTTCGCGGGGCAGTGGAGACGGTAGGCGAGCGAGCCGAGGATGCGAAGCTCGAGCCCCCGCTCGCGCGCCTCTTCCACGAGCCCGAGCGCTCGATCGACGTACTCGAGATGCTCTACCGGCATTACGGATACCTCCGCTTGTGCGCGGCGACAGCTTCCTCGAAGCACGCGAGCGGCGCGCGCAGGACTCCGGCGCCGATCTGCCCCCCGCCGCGCCCCGCGACGCCGATGTTCATCGCCGGCGCGATACCTGTCTCGACCACGCGGTAGACGTCGATGCCGGTTGGCACTCCCCGGAAGCCCAGGAACGGGATCTTGAACTCCGGGTGCTCGCCGGCCGTGATCTCGTACATCTCGAGGTTCGTCTCGACCATTCGCTCCGCCGAGCCGCCCTGGTACTCCTGCAGCGGAAACGCCGCCGCCTGCGCGAACCCGCCCAGCCCGACCGTCTCGTTGATGACGCTCTCGCCCCCCATGTACTCGACGTCGTCGATCGTGTAGCCCTCGAAG
>JBDTRS010000041.1:0-15727 GCA_039931575.1 Gaiellaceae bacterium | reverse complement strand
TCCTGCGTCGAGGGCGGCGGTCGCGAGCGAGCGCTGCCGCGCCGTTGGCGTGAGGGCTCGCTCGACTCCCCAGTGGAAGTAGGCGACGACCACGTCGGCGCGACGCCGGGCCGCGCGAACGTCTGTCGCCACGTAGGCCGGAAAGGCCGGGGTCGTTCCGGAGGTGGACGGCCCGGCATCGAATCCGAGTGGGCGCACATCGGAGAAGCCGAGCAGGGCGACCTTCAGCCCGCCGACGCGAATGACTGCGGGCCGGCGCGCAGCGTCCAGGTTCGAGCCTCCGCCGATCGTCCTCATGCCGTACTCGTGTGCATGGCGGAGCGTGTCGGCGAAGGCGAGGCGGCCGAAGTCGAGCGAGTGGTTGTTCGCGACCGAGAGCACGTCGATCCCCGCATACGACGCGACGGCTCTGAGCGACGCTGGAGAGCCCCGAAACGTGTACTGCTTCGGAACGGGCGCCCCACGCGTCGAGACAGCACATTCGAGGTTGGCGACGGCGATGTCGGCGCGGCGCAGGGTCGGCGCGACGTCGCTCCAGGGGTAGCGGGTTCCGAAAGCGCCGATCGCGAGCCCGACGCGGTCGCCGAGGTTTACGTCGCCGACTGCGGCAAGCCGCAACGCCCGCACCCGCAGCGTCCCCAGGGAGACTCGCTCCACGGGATCGCGCGCGAGCACGACGGCGACCGCATAGCGACCCGAGGAACGCGGCACGCGCCCGAGGAGCGAAAAGCCACCGCCGGGCCCGGTCGTGACGGCGTCGATTGCCCGGGCGCCGACCAGGAGCCGGACGATCTCGCCGGGGCCCGCGCTCCCCTGGACGGCCAGGCGCCCGCCGGGAGCGCGCCAGGCCGGCAAGGTGCTGCGCACGCTCAGCGGGGCGAGCAGCTCCTGGGCTTCGAGCGCCGGTTCCCAGGCGAGGGCGACCGCGAACGCGACGCCGAGTGTGCCGGCGAGCGCGAGCCAACGAGTGCGCCGCACGTACCGCATACTCCCCTCGTACTCCCGAGGCGGCCAAAATCCTTGAATTGCGCTGCTAGCCTAGGGCTCATGGAGATTGCGCGGGAAGCGATCCTGAAGGCCCTCGAGGAGGTCATCGACCCCGAGCTCGGGCGTTCCGTAGTCGAGCTCGACATGGTTCGCGACGTCGAGATCGACGGAGGCCGGGTCGACGTCACGATCGCGCTCACCGTCCCTGGCTGTCCGTTGCGGGCGAGTTTCGAGGAGCAGGTGCAGCGGGCGCTCGCGCCAGTCGAGGGCGTCGAGTCGATCGGCCTCTCGTTCGACGTCATGTCACCCGAGGAGAAGACTGCGTTGACCGAGCGTCTGCGTGGCGGCGTGGCGGAGCGCACTCCGGGGATCTCCGTGGGAGCGTCCACCCGCGTGATCGCAGTTGCGAGCGGCAAAGGCGGAGTCGGCAAGTCCTCTTTGACCGCGAACCTGGCAACGGCGTTCGCCGGCCTCGGGCACCGAAACGGTGTCCTCGACGCCGACGTGTACGGGTACTCGATCCCGACGATGCTTGGAATCAATCAGCGCCCGATTGCGGTCGACAAGATGATCGTGCCGCCCGTTCGGGGTGACCTGAAGGTCATGTCGATCGGGTTCTTCCTGGACGAGAACACGCCGGTCATGTGGCGCGGCCCGATGCTTCACCGTGCCCTCGAGCAGTTCCTCTCGGATGTCCACTGGGGCGACTTGGACACGCTGGTCGTGGACATGCCGCCGGGTACCGGCGACGTCGCGATCTCGCTCGGCCAGCTTCTGCCTCGCGCGGAGGCGGTGGTCGTGACCACGCCCCACCGCGCCGCGCAGCAGGTCGCCGTGCGAGCTGCGCAAATGGCGCGGAAGACGAACATGCGCCTACTCGGCGTGGTCGAGAACATGTCGTATCTCACGGGTACGGGGGAAAAGCTTTTCGGCACGGGCGGCGGCGAGGCGCTCGCGCAGGAAGTCGAGGCGCCGCTCCTGGGGCGCATTCCCTTCGACCCGCGGCTTGCCGCCCACGCCGACGAGGGGGAGCCGATCGTCACGGCCGAGCCAGACACCGAGGTGTCGCAGGCGATTGTCGCGCTCGCCCAGGCGATCGCGTCCACCAAGCGTGAGCAGGGAGTCGGGATCCTGAAGCCCCTTCCGCTCGTCTCGGCCTGAGCGCGTTCGAGAGGCTCCGTGAGCTCGGCTTCGCGGAAGCCGACGCTCGCTCGCTCGCTGACCATTTCGAGGACGCCGACCGGCGCGGGCGTCCTGGCCACGGCGAAGCGCGCATCGACTGGCTCGCAACCCTCCCGGACCTCGATCCGGCGGCGGAGCCGGCCCGTGTCGTCTCCGAGCCCGGTTACGAGCGCTGGGAGGGAAACGGCGCCCTCGGCTACCTCGTGCTCGCACGCATCGTCGAGGCTCAGCTTCGAGAGCCGCCGGGGCGGGCGCGGCTCGCCGTCGCCTCGCGCTGCTTTCCGACCGGCTTTCTCGGCTACTGGGTGCGCACCCTGGCCGAGGGCGGGCTTGTCGCGGCGCTGACGGCCACGTCGCCGCCGCGGCTGTCGCATCCCGACGGAGGCGAGCCGCTCGCAGGCACGAATCCTCTCGCGATCGCCGTGCCCAGCTCGGACGGCCCCCCGGTCGTCGCCGATGTCTCGATGGGGAAGGTGACCTACGGCGACGTGCTGCGAGGCGCCGCCGAGCCCGATGACCTCGTCCCCTTCGGCGGCGACCATGCGCACAAGGCATTTGCTCTCGCAGTGGGGCTCCAGCTCCTGGTTTCCGCGCTCGCAGGAGAGGACTACGGCGCCGTGCTCCTCGTCGCCCGGCCCGAGCACGACCCCGTCCCCGGCCTGCGCCGCCGTGCGGCGGGCGTCCGTCTCCCCGGCGACCGCTAGACGCGCGTCGGCTCTAGCGCTTGCGGAGCTCGTCGAGGACGACCGGGTCGATCCGGTCGATCCCCTTGACGCGTTCCTCGAGGTTCTCCGTCCCTGCCCATCTGAAGAAGGCATGCTCGAGGCTCTCCTCGTCGTAACCGAGGCGGTTGAGGCGCTCGCGCAGCTCGAGCGCGATCTGCTCGTCCACGTCGAGCCACTCCTCGGCCGGCGTCTCGCCGAAGAGAAGGTCGTGGAGAGCGTAGATGCGGCGGAGCTCGTCGATCGGCGTGGGGTGGTCGTCGACCCGTAGATCGACCACGGCGTCGCTCGTGCCCATGTAGCCGCCGTCGGTTCGGACGACGAGGAGCGCCGCGGACTGCTGCCCCCGGCGGTCGCCTCCGGCCGCCTGGGCAGCCGTGAGGGCGCCGAGCAGTCGCTCTGCGAGAGGGCGCCCGGCCGTTTGCTCGAAGGTTCGGGCCAGCGCGGTGACGGTGTCCTCCGAGACGAGGATGTTGCCCTGGGCCGCAAAGCCCTCGCCTGCCAGGCCTCCGGCCCAGTCGAGGCAGGCGGAGCCCGTGTAGGTCGCGCCGCGTCCCTCGGCGTCCACGACGCCGACCTGGCGGTCGTCGCGCCCGTCGTCTGCAGCGGTGAGACGCTTCACCACCTCGGCAGCCGGGAGCCCTTCTCGGAGGAGCGCCAGACCGTCGGGGCCGTAACGCATGTTCGCGAGAGCCTGAGTGGCGACCGCTCCGACCTCCGGTTCGGCCATAGGGACCCCGGCTCCCACCGCGACGAACTTGGACTGCACCGCCACGCCCCACTCGCGCGCGTCGAGGTCGCAGGCCACCAGGGAATACGTGGACGGCCTAGCCATACTTCAGGCGGCGGAAATCGAGCTCGCGGAGCTCGCGCTGCTCGGGGGGCACGAGGACGCACGAGACTTCGGGGCGTTCGAGGGCCGCCCGCACGGACTCGGGGTCCGCGGCGCGAACCACGACCGGCACGCCCTGGTCATAGGCCTCCTGCAGGCGTTCGAGGTCGCTGTCGCCGAGCCCGTCGAGTATGAGCGCGTCGCCGAGGGCGACCTCGTCCTCACCCTCGACCGCGATCTCGGGAACCCGGATTCCCGTCGCACCGAACCAGCGCTCTCTCACAGCTCGATCGTCTCCCCGGGCTCGGGGGACAGGATTTCGACGCCCGGCGACAGCTTGCGCAGCGCGTCGGGCGTTCCGGTGAGGATCGGGAAGGTTCCGTAATGGGAGGGGATGCAGCGGCCGACGCCCAGGAGCTCGAGCGCCACGGCCGCTTCCCTCGGGCCCATGGTGAAATGGTCGCCGATCGGAAGCACCGCGACGTCCGGCGCGTAGATCCGGCCGATCAGCTGCATGTCGCCGAAGACGCACGTGTCCCCGGCGAAGTAGATCTTGTAGCTGTCCTCCAGCTCGAGCACGAGCCCGGCTGGCTCACCGAGGTACAGGAACTGGCCGTCCTGGAACGTGCTGCTCGAGTGAAAGGCGTTGGTGAGAGTCAGCTTGACGCCCGCTTTCTCAACGGTGCCGCCCTTGTTCGGCGATTCGCTCATGTCCTCGGACAAGCCCTGAGTCGAGAGCCAGCCGCGAAGCTCGAGGAGGGCGACCACGGGACACTCGAAGCGTTGGGCGAGCTCGACGGTCTGGCCGACGTGGTCGTCGTGCCCGTGCGTGAGCGCGATGAGGTCGACGCGTTCCGGCTCCCTCTCGGTGTCCGGGCACTTTGGATTCTCGAGCCAGGGATCGACGTAGACCCGCTTGCCGCCGGGGGTGTCGAGGCGGAAGGCGGCGTGCCCGAGCCACGTGAGGGAACGGTTGGCCATGCTCCTCCTTCGTCGCTTGCTCGGCGAGATTAATGGAAGGACTGCCCGCCGTGAGCGCGAACCTGAGCAACCATGTGGCAGACGCGCACCGGCGCTTCGGCCATGGCCGTGGAGCTTGCAGCCGGCCTCATCCTCGCGACGGCCGTCTCCGACGCCCTCGGCTTCGCCGCGGTGTCCTTCTACCTCCTCGTTGCCGGGGTGCCGATCACCGCAGCCGCAGGGCTCGTGTGCTTCGCGCGGGTGGTCGATGCGGTCAACGACGGGCGGATGGATGCGCTCGGGCGGTTGCAGGCGTTGCTCTCAGCGTTGCTGGTGGCGGGAATCGTGATTGGAGCGGCGATCAGGGAGCCGGCGCTCGGAGCCGGCGGCATTCCGCCGGAGGCGAGCGGCGTGCTCGCCTTTTGCTTTGCGCTCCTCGTCCTGCAGGCCCTGATCGCCCTCGTGCCGTTCAGGCGTCCAGGCCGCGCAGCACGAAAGCCCGGACGGGCTCCTTCTTCCCTTTGACCGCCAACGGGTCGAGCTCCTCAGCCTCGGCGGCGGCTCCGAGCCCGTCGCAGGTCGTCCCGGCGATCACGACCTCCCCCGCGCGAGCCTGGCTCTCGAGCCGCGACGCAACGTTGACCGTGTCGCCGGTCGCCGTGTAGCCGCGGCGCCCGGGCGCGTCGATGACTCCGAGCAGTGCGTCGCCCGAGTTGATGCCGGCGCGAAAGCGAGGCCAGCCCGGATGCTGCTCTGCGATTCGGCTCATCTCGCGCTGGAATTCGAGGCTCGCCTTCGCTGCCCGCAGCTCGTGGCCCGGCTCGCGAAAAACCACCATGAGCGCGTCGCCGATGGTGCTGTAGATCTCCCCACCGTGCGTGCGCACGAGTGGCCCCGCCGAGACGAAGTAGGCATCGAGCATTGCCTTCACCTCCTTCTCGGGAGTCCGCTCCGAGAAGGCCGTATAGCCCTGCAGGTCGGCGAAGAGGACGCTCACGTTCTCGACGTGGCCCCGGGTCTGGTCCTCATAGATGTCGCTGAAGATCTCGGCGGAGGAACCTTCGAGCTTCCACTCGCGCCGGGCCGCGTCAGCAACGAGGGCGAAGGCAACGAGCATGAGGAGATGCCATTCCCACCACGTCGTACGCCAGTTCCGGGCGAAGGCCACAGCGAACATCGCCTCGGCGAGCAGGACGAACGCCGTGGCGACCGCGAGCGGAAGCGAGCGGCGGCGGAGCAGGAAGAGGCGGGCGTAGCGCCAGGCGCCTAGTCCGTAGGCGGCCACGCCCACGACGGCCAGAGCGAGCAGCGGCCCGCGCGCGTCTTCGGGGGTGACCGGGTTGTCGAGCGGCGGCAAGGTCGAGAGGGAGACCGCCGCCCAGGCAGCCATGTGCAGGAGCAAGAGCCCGTAGAGCACTCCGCGGTAGCGGACGAGCAAGGCGGAGGTCTCCGGGTGGAACCTGACCGCTGAGGCCGCTGCGAAGAGGCCGGCTTCGAACAGGCCGATCGCGGAGGCGATCTGGAAGCCGGCGTTCTTCCCCGAGAGAAGCACACCGGGCGTGGCCAGCGCGTGCAGGGCAAGGAATCCAGAGGTCGCGAGAAAGGCCAGCGCGACGAGCAGGAGCCGCGCGTCCTCCCTGCGCGCCGCCGCTTCGGCCAGGAGGAATCCGAGCGCGAAGGAGAGGACCCCGACGATGAGGACGAGCCAGAAGTGGGCCGGATGGTTCTCCCACGTGAGGTCGAGCCGCGGTTGGGCGAGGAGGAGCGCGAAGCCCGCGAGCGGCAGGCAGACGAGAGCCGTCCACGCCGCCCGCGATCTCATAGCAGGCCCTCGAGCTCCCGGCGGTACACAGCGCCTTCGAAGTCGTGGAGGTGGTGGGGCGGGAACAAGCGCTCCTCGATCTCCTCTCCCTTACGCACGTACGCGACGGGGTAGATCTGGCCCTCGTCGTTCATCTCGACCGACACAGCCACCGAGCCGCGCTCGCAGTGGTCGAGGAAGTGCGAGAGCGGGACGATGTCCGTGCTGCCGTCGGGATAGACCCCGCGGGCGAGGTAACCCTTCTGCGTCCAGAGCTCGGGCGCGTGGCTGAGCTCGGAGAGGAGGAACGGGACGGTCTCCTCCCGCGAGAGCTGCCGCCATTCGAGTGAGACGCCGACTCGCTGGGCTACGCGCCGAGCCAGGATGCGAGCGTTGTAGCGGAAGCCGCTCACCGTTCCGGATGAGCTTCCGACGCCGTGCTTGCGCAGGCCGGCGGCGCCCTGCATCGCGTTGCCCGCGAAGAACGCGCCGGGGAGGGTGGTGCTCTCCCAGTACGGCGTCAGCGCCGGGATGCGCCCGTCGGCGACGGTCGCAAGACCGTGATCGGGGAGATCCTGCAAGGGCGTGCGGAACCCCGTCGCGGCGATGGCATGGTCTGCCTCGATGACGAGCTCGCCCGGCCGGGTCGTTCCGTTGGCGTGGAGCCTGAAGCCCTCGCCCGCGCGCTCGATCCGGTCGACGGCGGCGTCGAGCACGAAGGCGCCGCCGCCCCAGCTCGCGTCCTCGAGTGGCTCGAAATAGCGAACCCGCACGGATGCGAGCGCGACGACGCTGGTCTGCACCGGGCGTGGAGAGACGAGAAAGATCTGACGTGCCCACGGCTCGAGGCCGTCGGCGAGCTCGAAGCCGGAGTTCCGCTTGCCGATGATGAGCACCGACTTTCCCTGGTAGTCCTGAGGGCGCTTCGTCTCGGCGTAGTGGGGGACGTCCTCGATCCCCGCGATCGCCGACCTCCACGGGTCCGTCACGCCGAGCGCGAAGACGGCGGCGCGAGCACGGTACTCCCCGTCGGACGTGACGAGCGTGAAGCCGTCCTTCTCGGGTCGCGTCGACTCCCAGCGGCAGTCGTAGCGGACGCGCAGGCCCGCCTTGGCCGCGAAGGCCGCCAGGCCGCGCTCCATCTCGGTCCGGGAGGGCACCATGAAGGAGCGATCCATCTCCTCCGCCACGAGCGACTGGCAGGTGGGGTCGTCCGCGACCAGGCTGTTGTGGTCGTACCACTCGTACGGCCGGGTGCAGCGCTCGACGGGTGCGTCGGGCTTCGTCCAGGAAAGGAGGCGCTGGTAGATCGGCCACTTGCGGAACATGCCGCCGGGAGACTCGTCCTGGGAGATGACCGCGTGCTCGACCCCGAGGCGGGAGAGCGAGTAGCTGGTCTGGAGGGCGCCCGGCCCGCTTCCGACGACGACCACCGGGTACTCGCCGGGCGGGAAAGGCTTCTCTACGACCGCCAAGCGAGCACTTCCTGCAGCCGGCGCGCCTCGGTCTGGAGCATCCGGTACATGACGCGCGGGTAGTTCAGGAGGAAGGCTTCGAGCTTGGGACCGGGAATCTCGAGCACGCGGAGCGGCGTATCGGCGGTCACGTCTGCAGTCAGCGGCTCTCCGAGGAGCGTCGAGACCTCTCCGAAGAAGTCGCCCGGGCGGAGACGGTTGAGCTCCGCGTCGTCGATGCGGACGACCGCCTCGCCCTCGAGGATGACGTAGAAGCCCGTGCCGCTCATGCCACGGCGGAGGATGCGCTCGCCGGCGCCGAAGCTCCGCTCCTGGTCCGGGTCGGCGATTGCCTCGAGTTGCGGCCGGTCGAGGTCCGCGAAGAGATTGAAGCGCCTGAGGCTCTCGACCAGATCCTCGCCCTGTGCCATTGCGGGCGACTCTACAAGTCGAGATCGCGGGCGGCGAAATAGACCGTTTCCGAGAAGGTCGGAAACGGCTGAATGGTGTCGCGCAAGACGTCAACGGGCACCTCTGCGCGCACCGCCAGGGTGATCTGGCCGATCCATTCGCCGGCTTCGGGGCCGACCGCGACGCCACCGACGAGCACGCGGCGCTCCGGATCGGCGAAGAGCTTCAGGAAGCCGGGCCTCTTCGGGCGCTGGAAGGTCGAGGTGCGCGAGACCTTGCCGACCTCCCAACGCGAGACGACCGCATTCTCGCCGCTCGTGTCGCCGACGCTTGCCACCTGTGGATCCGTGAAGACCGCCGCCGGGATCGCGCTGTAGTTCGCGGTCACGTTTCGCCCGGCGATGTTCGCAGCCGCGATCCTGCCCTGGTACTTGCCGACGTGGGTGAAGAGCGAGCGGCCGGTCACGTCGCCTGCCGCCCATACGCCCTCACCCGCCGAGAGCCGCTCGTCGACCTTGATCCCCTGCTTTCCGATCGTGATCCCGAGCTTCTCGAGGCCGAAGCCCTCGACGGTCGGCTTGCGGCCGGTGGCGATCATCAGGTGGCTCGATTCGAGCGGATGGCGTCCCTCGAGCTCCAGCCGGTAGCCGGACCCCGGCCCGCCCTCGACGCGCGTTGCGCGGGCGTCGAGGCAGAGCTCCACTCCCTCCTCTTCGAGCACCGCGCCGAGGAGGACACCCGCATCTCGGTCGACCCGTGGGAGCAGGTAGTCGCCGCTCTGAACGACCGTCACCCGGGCGCCCATGCGAGCATAGAACTGGGCGAGCTCGCAGCCGACCGCTCCGCCGCCGACGACGACGAGGCTTTCCGGGATCTCGCTGGCGCTCGTCCCCTCCCGGCTCGTCCAGGCCTTCACCTGCTCGAGCCCCTCGATGGGCGGCATGAGCGGTTGCGAGCCGGTCGCGATCATGAGCTCGTCGTACGGCAGCTCGCGCCCGGCCACCTCGAGCATTCCGGGCTCGCTGACGACGCCTTTGCCGCGCACGACCTCCGTGTCGAGGCCTTCGAGCCATTTGACCTGGCTCGCGTCGTCCTTGGCGGAAGTCTGGTCTCGCCACCAGAAGACCTGCTCCGGGTCGATGGTCGCCTCGACCCCGGGCGCGCTCCGCGCGCGGTAGGCGATCTCGACCGGCCGCAGGAGCGTCTTCGACGGGATGCAGGCCCAGTAGGAGCACTCGCCGCCCACCAGCTCACCCTCGACGAGCGAGATCCGTATCTCCTTGTCGAGTCGCCGGAGCGCGGCGACGAACGCCTCGCCACTGACGCCGCCCCCGAGGACTACGACATGCCGTGGCATCAGTGCGGGAACGCCAGGAAGGAGACGGCGTCGCTCGCGATGTCGAGCAGCGGCTGCGCGGCCACGAAGCTTCCGACGGTCACGAGGGCTGCGAGGAAGACCGCGCCCCCCAGAGCGACGTCGCGCGGCGGCGAGCCGCCCGCGGCAACCGGCTGAACCTCCAGACCGCGGCGGAAGTACATCGCGCCGATCACGCCCGCGTAGTAGTAGATGGAGACCGCCGTCGCGATGGCGCCGACGATCGCCAGCCACGCCCAGCCACGATCCACCGCGGCCGAGAAGGCGTAGAACTTGCCCAGGAAGAGGCCGGCCGGCGGCAGGCCGATGAAGCCGAACATGAAGAGAGTCATCGCTCCGCCGAGGAAGGGTCGCTCCCAGCCGAAGCCGGCGAGCCCTTCGAGCGTCACGGGACGGGCGAGCTCCCGCTCCCGCGCGGCTACCACCGCGAACGCGCCGATGCTCATGGCCGCGTAGGAGATGAGGTAGTAGAGAAGCGCCCGGCCGCCGAGCGGGCTGGCGACCGCGACGGGCATGAGCAGGAAGCCCGCGTGCGAGACGCTCGAGTACGCGAGCATTCGCTTCACGTCGGTCTGCACGAGCGCGGCGAGGTTTCCCCAGGCGAGCGAGATGCAGACGATGACGGCGAGCGTGATCGTCCAGAGATGCTCCTCCGCGGGAAAGGCGGTCACGAGGAGGCGCATCGTCAGCACGAGGGCCGCTACCTTCGTCGCCGCGGACATGAAGGCCGTCACCGGCGTCGGCGCGCCCTCGTAGACGTCAGGCGTCCACATGTGGAACGGCGCCGCCGAGGCCTTGAACCCAAGACCGACGATGATCATGGCGAGGCCGGTGACGAGGAAGAGGTGTTCGGCCTCCCCGGCCGCAGCCGCGATCGCTTCGAACCCGATCTCCCCGGTGGCGCCGTACACGAACGCGCTGCCGAGCAGCAGGATCGCCGAGCCGAAGCTCCCGATGATCAGGTACTTCAGGCCCGCCTCGAGCGAGCGGAGCTCCTCGACCGCAATGGCGCAGAGCACGTAGAGGGCGATCGAGAACCACTCGAGACCGAGGAAGAGGGTCATCAGGTTCGACGCTGCGACGAAGAAGCACATGCCCGCGGCCGCGGTCAGAAGGAGGGCGTAGTACTCGCCGACGCGCTCGCGCAGGACGTAGGCGTACGACACGCCGACGGTCAGGAGCCCCGATCCCACGACGAGGATCTGGCCGAGCTCTCCCAGCCGGTCGCGGCGGATGGCGTCGGCGACGACCCCGCTGCCGGTGTCGTCCAGCGCGAAGAGGACGATCGCCGCGGCGCCGGCTCCGATAAAGCAGGCGGCCGACACGAACGCGCAGAAGTGTCGCGCCCAGCTCCCCGGGAGGAAGAGCGTGACGAGGAGGCAGAGCGAGGCGCCGCCGAGGAGGACGAGCTCCGGCGCGAGCGCCGCCCAGTCGATCGTCGGTGTCGCGAAGCTCGTCACGGCGTCCCCTCGAACTGCGACGTGACGGAGCTCGCCGGGCGGCCGCCGAACACGTGGTCGGTAATCGCGGCGGGCCACAAGGAGAGCGCGAGCAGGACGGCGACGAGCGGGACGATCACGCCGATCTCGGCGGGGCGGAGGTCGAGCGCCGACTCGGTGACGGCAGGGCCGGGGTCGCGGTGGAGGACCGCGGAGATGAGTCGGAGCATGTACATCGCCGCGAGCACGATCGCGACTGCGCCCACGACCGCCCAGCCCCAGCCCCTCGTGAAGATCCCGTTCAGGACGAGGAACTCGCCGGCAAACGCGCTCGAGCCGGGAACCGCGAGTGCGATGACGCCGGTCGTGATGAGCAAGGTGGCGAGCACGGGCCGGCCGCGGGCGATGCCGCCTAGGAGCGCGAGGTCGCCGGTCGCCGCTCGTCTCTCAACCGTTCCCGCGATGAGGAAGAGCGCGGTAGAGATAAGCCCGTGGGTCACCATCAGGAGCAGGGCGCCGGCGAGGCCCGAGTCGTTGACCGCGAAGAGGCCGATCACGATCAGGTTCATCTGCGCCAGGCTCGAGTAGGCAATCACGCCCCGGATGTCGGGCGCGCGGAAGGCGAGCAGCGACCCGTACACGAGCCCGATCGACGCCAGGACCAGGATCGGCGTGCGCCAGTCCGCCACGGGCGCGGGCAGGAGCGGCAGCGCAATCCGCAGGAATCCGTAGGCCGCGGCCTTCGAGATGACGCCGGAGAGGATCGCCGCCACTTCGGGCGGCGACTCCCGGTACGTGTCGGGAAGCCAGCCATGGAAGGGCCAGAGCGGCGCCTTGACGGCGAAGGCGGCCGCGAAGCCGAGGAAGATCCAGACGCTCCCGCTCTCACCGACCTTCGCCATGTCGAAGGTCCCGGCCGAGAGGCCGAACGCGATCACCGCGACGAGCATGAGCAGGGAGCCTGCGAGCGTGTAGATGACGAACTTGATCGTCGCCCCGAGGCGCCCTGGCCCGCCCCACACCCCGATCAGGATATAGAGCGGGATCATCATCGCTTCCCAGAAGACGTAGAAGAGCAGGAGATCCTGGGCGGCGAAGACGCCGACCGTGGCACCTTCGAGGAAGAGGAGGAGCCCGAGATAAACGCCGAGCCGCTCGCGGCCGGCCCAGAACCCGTAGGCGATCGCCGCCGCGGTGACGACGATCGTCAGGCCCACGAGCCAGAGCGAGAAGTCGAAGAGCCCGACCCGGTAGGAGACGCCGAGGTCGCTGAACCAGGTCTGTGTGGCGTCCTCCTGGAGCCCGGTCGCGCCGAAGTCGAAGTTGAACGCCGTCCCGACCCAGAGGGCGAGCTCGGCCAGCGCGACGAGGAGCGCGGAGCCGCTGGCTGCGCGTGCGCTCCGCCACGGCGTGATCCACACCCAGAAGGCGCCGGCGATGGGGAGGAAGATGAGGGCGGTGGTCAGCATCTACGAGACGAACAGGAAGACGACGACGACGACGGCGACTCCGGCAGCCAGTGCGAAGGCGTACTGGCGGACGAAGCCGGTCTGGACCTGCGCAAGACGTCCTGAGAGGGAGCGAACCCCACGGCTGAGCTCCCCGATCGAGCCGAGGAAGAGCGGTTGCTCCACGTGGCGGGCGGTCGCGAGGGCCGCGCGGTGCGCCGGTTCGTAGAACACGCCGTCGTAGACCTCGTCGAAGTAGAACTTGTGCTCGAGCGCCCGCGCGGCCCTCGGCCAGCGGCGCCGCGCCTGCTCCGGGAAGCGACTGCCCTGCGCGTACCAGCGCCAGGCGAGGTAGATGCCGAGGAGAGCGAGGGCGCTCGACGCGACGAGCGAGAACGTGAACGTGACACCCGTCGCCTCCTCTGCCGACTCGGCCACCGGGTGGATCCAATCGTCGACGGCCGTCCATCCCCACGGCACCTGCAGCCAGCCGCCGACGACCGAGAGCACCGCGAGCACCGCGACTGGCCAGGCCATCGCCAGCCCACCGTCGAAGCGCTTCACGTGGAGGTGCTCGCTTGCGAAGGGCGTTGGAGCGCCCGAGAAGACGATGAAGAGGAGCCGGAACGTATAGAGCGCCGTCAGGAATGCTCCGAAGGCGGCGCCCCCCCAGAGGATCCAGCCGAGCGTCCCCGCGTTGGCGAGGCTCGCGAGGATCGAGTCCTTCGAGAAAAAGCCCGCGAAGGGCGGGATGGCCGCGAGCGCGAGCGCGCCGACGATGAACGCGCGGTAGGTGAAGGGAAGGGAGCGCCCGAGGCCGCCCATGCGCCGGATGTCCTGCTCGTCCGAGAGGGCGTGGATGACGATCCCCGCGGCCATGAAGAGGAGCGCCTTGAAGAAGGCGTGCGTCAGCAGGTGGAAAAGACCGGCGCCGTACGCGCCGAGGCCGACCGCGACGAACATGTAGCCGATCTGGCTCATCGTCGAGTAGGCGATCACGCGCTTGATGTCCGTCTGCACGAGGGCGACGAGGCCGGCGAGGACGATCGTGATCCCGCCGAGGATGGCGGCCAGGTCCTGGATCGCGGGGGCGAGCTCGAAGAGCACGTGTGTGCGCGCGATCAGGTAGACGCCGGCGGTCACCATGGTGGCCGCGTGAATGAGCGCTGAGACCGGAGTCGGGCCCTCCATCGCGTCCGGAAGCCACGTGTGCAGCGGGATCTGTGCTGACTTCGCGACCGCGCCGCCCAGCAGGCCGAGCGCGATCAGGACGGCAACCGTCCCCGTGACGCCGCGGGATTCCAGAACTCCATCGACGGTCATCGGGATTCGTTCGGAAACGAAGAAGATGCTCCTCATATCCAGCGTGTGCATGTGCTGCACGAGGAGGAAGAGGGCGAGCACGAAGGTGGCGTCGCCGAACGCGTTCATGACGAACGCCTTCTTGCCCGCTGCGACGGCGGTCTCGCGGTCGTGCCAGAAGTTGATCAGGAGGTACGAGGAGAGGCCGACCATCCCCCAGCCAGCAAGGAGCAGCAGGAGGTTCCCCGACTGGACGAGCAGGAGCATGGAGAAGACGAAGAGCGCCTTGTAGGCGTGGTAGCGGCGCTCCTCGACGTCGGCCCGCATGTAGCCGATCGCGTAGGCGAGGATCAGGAAGCCGACCCCCGAGACGACGAGCATCATGAACACCGAGAGGGGATCGACGAGGATCGTCGCGCCGAACTCGAGGTTCCCGGCCGAGAGCCACGTCCAGAGGGTTGAGGAGTGCACGCGCTGGTCCGGGTGCTCGCCGAGGAGCGAGACGAGGGCGATCACCGAGCAGATGAAGGAGACCAGGGTCGCGCCCGACGCGACGACGCCCGCGTAGAAGCGGCTGATCCGGTTGCCCGCGACCGCGATCGCGACGACGGCAGCCGCGGGCGCGAAGAGCGCGATCCAGGCGGCTGCGATCATCGTCTCACCCGCGCAGGGTCGTGAGCTTGTCCACGTCGAGATCCACGTGCTTCCGCGAGATCGCCACGATGAGCCCGAGGCCGACGACGGCCTCAGCGGCCGCCACGACCATCACCGTGAGCGCGAAGATCTGGCCGTCGCCGTTGGCCGCCTGGCGCGAGAAGGCGAGCAGCGCGAGGTTGCCGGCGTTCAGCATGATCTCGAGCGCCAGCAGGACGATCAGCGGGCTGCGGCGGATGAGCACGCCGAGTGCTCCGGTCGTGAAGAGGACGACGGAGAGGATCAGGTAAGCGGCGATCCCGGGCCCGAGCACGACTAGCTCCTGGTCCCCCGGGGCACCGCGCTTCCGAGGATCACGCCGCCCACGGCTGCCACCAGGAGCACGATGGAGGTGACCTCGAAGGCGAGCAGGTGGTCGCCGAGGAAGAGCCGCCCGATCCGGGCCGGCGAGCCGAAGCCCTCCTGTAGATCCGGCGCGCTTGCGAGCCGGTCGCCAGCCTCGAGCCCGATCACGACGACGACCTCGACCGCGATCGCGCCGGCAGCCGCTATGGCCGCGATCGACTGCAGGGTCGGCCCGCCCGCCCACGGCGCGTCCGCCCGTCCCCCCAGGTAGGCGATCACGAAGAGGAACATGACGACGACCGCGCCCGCGTACACGAGCACCTGCGCTGCCGCGACGAACTCGGCCGAAAGCAGCAGGTACAAGACCGCGAGCGAAGCGAGGTTCCCGATCAGCGCGAGGGCGCTGTAGAAGGGATTCGTGAAGAGGACGACCGCGAGGCCGGAGGAGAGGAGGGCAAGCGCCGCGACGACCCAGACCACCCAGACGATGAAGTTCGCCATCAGCTCTTCAGCTTCCAGACGGGCTGCGGTGTGTCGTAGAGGTCGCGGTCGGCGACAGGGACGCGCTTGACCGGCGGGGCGAGGAGCATGTCCTTGGTGTAGATGAGGTCGTCGCGCGAGTACTCGGAGAGCTCGTACTCGGCCTCCAGCGTGATCGCGTCGAAGGGGCACGCAAGCTCGCAGTAGCCACAGAAGATGCAGCGCGAGAGGTTGATCTCGTAGATCCGCGCGTAGCGCTCGCCCGCGGAGACGCGGTTGTCCTCGGTGTTCTCGTCGGCGACGACCCGGATGCAGTCGGCAGGGCAGGCGGCCGC
>JBDTRS010000040.1:0-15769 GCA_039931575.1 Gaiellaceae bacterium | reverse complement strand
GCCGAGGGCGATCACGTCGTCCTGTCCTGGCTCCCCGCCTGCGGACGGTGTTTCTACTGCCAGCGGGGTCGCCAGGCGCTTTGCGAGTACGCGATGGAGGACATGTTCCGCGGCACGCTCCCGGGCGGCGCGCTCCGCCTCCACCGCAACGGGCAGCCGCTCTATCACTACTCGTACCTCTCGACCTTCGCCGAGAGCTGCGTCGTCCCCGAAGGATGCTGCGTGCGAATTCGCTCAGACGCTCCGCTCGAGGTCGCAGCTCTGGTCGGCTGCGCCGCCATGACCGGCTGGGGAGCTGTCGTGCGGCGCGCCAGGGTCGAGCCCGGCTCGGTCGTCGCCGTTTTTGGCGCCGGCGGCGTCGGCCTCTCCGCCGTGATGGGCGCGCGGATGGCGGGCGCAGGCGCGATCGTCGCCGTGGATCCCGTGCAGTTCAAGCGGGAGACGGCGGTCGAGCTTGGCGCGACGCACGCAGCCGATCCGGAGGCCGAGGACGTCGTCGAGCTGCTCCGCAGTCTCACCGACGGCCGCGGGGCTGACGTGGCCATCGACGCGGCCGGCGTGCCGGGAATCGTCACCCAGGCCTATGCGGCCGTGCGCCGGGGCGGAACGGTCGTGGCGGTCGGCCTTCCGCCTGAAGGCGTCATCGCCGAGCTTCCAGCCTCGGATCTTCCGCGCGAGGAGAAAATCGTCACGGGTAGCTTCTACGGGTCGTGCGCGCCCGACCTCGACATGCCACTCGTACTCGACCTGTTCATGAACGGGCGGCTCCCGCTCGACCGGCTCGTGACGAAGACCTACTCACTCGATGAGATCAACGAGGCGTTCGCCGCCATGAACGCCGGCGAGGTCGCCCGCGGCGTGATCCGCTTTTGAGCGGCCGAATCCTGATCGGCGAGGGCTTCGCCGGCAGCGGGCCGAACGCGGCGCACGTGAACACCGTTCTCGGGCCTCGTGACGGTCCGGTCGGGACGGCATGGGCAACCGCGCTCGCCACCCCCCGCGCCGGCCACAGCTCGTTCATGGTCGTCGCGCGGCCGAACATGCCGGTCAAGCCGCCCACTCTCTTCGTGAACAAGGCCGAGATTCGCGGCGACCGGCACGGGCACCTCCACTGGGGTGCCGCCCAGGCGGCGGTGGCGCGCGGCGTGCTCGACTCGGTTGCCGACGGCACCGTGCCCCCGGGCGAGGTGGACGACCTCGCGCTCATCGCAGCCGTCTGGGTCGACTGGGCTGCCACCGACGAGGAGGAGGTCTTCGCCAACAACGTCCAGGCAACGCGGGACGCGCTCTCGTCCGCGGCAGAGGGACGCCCTCGCCTCGAAGACCTGCTCGCAATCCGGGAGGCGCCCGAAAATCCGTTCTTCCGTCAGGCGTGAAGATCGAGCGCGTCCGCATCGAGCGGCGCTCGATCGAGCTCGACCCGCCCTTCAACCCCGCCTGGGATCCCATTCCGCGCCGCTCCTTCGAGGCGACCCTGGTCTTCGTCGAGACCGACACGGGCCCGACTGGGATCGGCTCAGGCGACACGATGGACGGATTCGAGCGCTACGAGCACCTTTTCCTCGGCGCGGACCCGCTCGCGCTCGAGCGCCACGTCCAGGTGCTGGAGACCATCACCTTCCACGCGGGCCGCTACTGGCCGCTCGAGGCAGCGCTTTGGGACCTGGCGGGCAAGGCGGCTGGAAAGACCGTCTCGGAGCTCCTCGGCGCCCCGTCCGCCGGGATCCCCGCATATGCGTCCACGGGCGAACAGCGGGCGCCGGCGGAGCGAGCCGAGTCGGCCCTGCAACTGCGAGAGGAGGGCTTCCGCGCGCTGAAGCTGCGCATCGACCGCGGAAAGGTCGAGGAGGGCTTGGCCGCAGTCGGGGCCGTCCGCGACGCGGTCGGCGATTCGATGGCGATCATGGTCGACCTCAACCAGGGCTGGCGCATGCCGGGCGACGTCTCCCTCCCCCTTCCTCCTGACACCGTGCGCGAGCTGGCCATCCGCCTCCACGAGCTCGACGTCTTCTGGCTCGAGGAGCCGCTGCCCGCGGACGACGTGCAGGGACATGCGCGTCTGCGTGCCGAGGTCGGGATACGGATAGCGGGGGGAGAGATGGCCCGCACCGCGCGAGATCTCGAGACCTTCGAGGCGGCCGACGCGCTCGACGTCTACCAGCCCGACGGCGTGCTCGCGATCGGCATCCTCCGGGCTCGCGAGTTGGCGGAGCGCGTCCTCGCGCGCGGACACTTCTTCACGCCGCACACTTGGACGAACGGCATCGGCCTGCTCGCCAACCTCCACCTGACGGCGGCCGTGGGCGGCGGCCCGTACATCGAGTTTCCTTACGACCCACCAGGATGGACGCCGGCACGGCGCGACTTCATGCTCGCCGAGCCCGTCTTGATCGACGCGGACGGCTGCCTCGCCGTCCCCGATCGCCCAGGTTTCGGATTCGAGCTTGCCGATGACCTCGTTTGACGTCCACCAGCACCTCTGGCCCGAGCGCCTGATCAACGCGCTCCGCCAAAGGGAGCGGGCGCCCCGTCTCGATGGAGACAGTCTCGTTCTCGGCGAGGGGACGTTCGCAGCCGACCTTGGTGCGCACACGCTCGAGGCGCGATTGGCCCTTCTGGACGCGGCCGGCGTGGACGTGGCGCTGATCTCGTTGCAGCCCACGCTTGGCTGCGACGGCATCCCGGAGCTCGTTGACGCCTACCACGACGGGATCCTGGAGCTCGTGGAGGCTTCCAGTGGCCGCCTGCGCGCGTTCGCGGTCGCCGACTGCCGGCCAGGCTTCGCCGGGGCGTGCGTCTCGGCGCCCGCCCTCGTGGCAGGGATCGGGCGGCTTCCCGCGCGGCTAGTCGAGGCCGGACAGGTCCTCTTTGTCCACCCAGGGCCGGTTCCCGCGCCGCCCGAGGACGCGCCGCCGTGGTGGGCGGCGATTGTGGACTACTGCACGCAGATGCAGGCTGCATCCGCGTTCTGGTCCACGCACGGCCATCCGGATCTCCCGGTTGTGTTCGGAATCCTCGCCGGAGGCGCACCGTTCCAGCTGGAGCGCCTGCGCGCGCGCGGTGGCGACCTGGCCGCTGTGGACGCGTACTTCGACGCGGCGTCGTATGGACGCCTGGCGCTCGAGCTCACGGCGGAGGCATGCGGTCGCGACAGGATCCTCTTCGGCAGCGACGCGCCCGTGATGGACCCGGAGCTGACGCTTACCGGGGTGGCCGACGCGGGCCTCACGGAAGTCGCGCTGCGGGAAAATCCCAGCCGTCTGTTCGCATGACTCCGACCCCTTTGGATGAGGTGGAGCTCGCCGGTCGCCGGCTTCTCCTCAAGCGGGAGGACACGCACGAGCTCGGGGCTTTCAAGTGGCGGGGCGCGCTCCCGACCCTGGCGGAATACCGGGATTCGGGTGCCCGTGCCGTCGTCACCGCCTCGACCGGGAACCATGGCGCGGCGACGGCCTGGGCCGCGGCGCGCCTGGGCCTCGAAGCGGTCGTCTACGCGCCCCAAACGGCGAGTCGCGCGAAGATCGAGCTCATCGAGGGGCTCGGCGCCGAGATCCGGCGGATCGGCGCCGATCTCGACGAGGCAAAGGAGGAGGCGCGCGCCTACGCGTCGGAGCGCCAGCTTCCCTTTTTTGAGGACGGAGCCGAGCGCGCCCAGTACGAAGGCTACGCCGTCATCGCGGACGAGATCCTTGCCCAGGCACCGGCGCAACCGACCGCCGTCGTCGTCCCGGTCGGGAATGGAGCGCTCCTTGGCGGGATCGGGCTGTCGCTCTGCCGCAATGCTCCGGGCGTCGAGCGGATCGGCGTCGCGGCGAAGGAGGCGCCGGTCATGGTCGACTCCTGGGACGCCGGGCAGCCGGTCCCGGAAGACCGCTGCTCGACCTTCGCCGACGGTCTCGCCGTCCGCGTCGCGATTCCACTCGCTGTCGAGGTTCTGGGCGAGGTCGCGAGCCGGATGCTTGCTGTCTCCGAGCGGGCGATTGCGCGAGGGGTCTCCACATACGCAGACGCCGGCATCCGTGTCGAGGGCGCGGCAGCGGCAGCGATCGCGGCCCTGCCTCAGCTCGAGGACGTCGGCGACCCTCTCGTCCTGATCGTGACCGGCCGTAACATCGACGACGAGCTCTTTACGCGGGCGCGCGCGCAACCCGATTCCTTCCCGGACTGAACTGGCGGTAGACGCCGTCCGCCTGCGCCGCGAGGCCCGCGAGCTCGAGCTCGACGAGGGCTGCGGCCACCTCACCGCTCGGAAGCTCGGCCAGCCGGGTGAGCTCGTCAGCTCCGCGTGCACCGTCCGCGAGCAGCGCGAGCAGCGCGTGAGCCGCCTCGGAGACGGACGCCCGCCGCGGTGGCTCCGGCTCGATCCCGATCGCCTCGAGGACGTCGCTCACCGAGGTAAGGGGCGCCGCGCCCTGGCGCAGCAGGTCATTCGTCCCCGCTGAAAGCCCCGACGTGATCTCACCCGGAACCGCGAAGACGTCCCGCCCGAGCTCGAGCGCGAAGTCCGCGGTGATGAGCGCACCCGAACGCTCGCGGGCTTCCACGACGACGGTTGCCAGCGCGAGCCCGGCGATGATCCGGTTGCGAGCCGGGAATCGCCACGGCGCGGGTTCGACTCCCGGTGGATACTCGGATGCAACCGCCCCGATGGCCACGATGCGGCGGGCCAGCTCTGAGTGGCTGCGCGGGTAGTCCCGGTCGATCCCGCAGCCGAGCACCGCCACCGTGACACCGCCTCCCTCGAGCGCGCCCCGATGAGCCTCGCCGTCCACGCCCCGCGCGAGCCCGCTCACGACGGTGACTCCGGCCGCAGCGAGGTCGCGCCCGAGCGAACGCGCGACCTGTGCGCCGTAGGCGGAGCAGCTGCGCGCGCCGACGACGGCGACGCAGGGTCCGGCGAGCGCAGCGGCTTGGCCACGCACGAAGACGCGCGCGGGCGGATCGTGGAGCTCGGCGAGGAGAGGCGGATAGCCCGCGTCGCGGCGGGCGAGCGAGACGACGCCCGTCACGTCCATCCTCCGAGCTCCGTGGGCGAACGGTAGGAAAGCGCCTCGGCAACGTGCTCGGCCGCAACCGACTCGGCGCCCGCAAGCGCCGCGATCGTGGCCGACACGCGCGCGACCCGGGCGCGTCCGCGGCCCGAGAGCGGCAGCGTGTCGACCGCCCGCGTGAGGAGTTGTCTGGCGGGATCCGACAAGCGAGGAGGGTCTCGGAGGCGGACTGAGGCGACCTCGACGCGCTCGCGCACCGTCTCGGACGCCTCACCGGGCGACCCATTCAGCTCGGCTGCCCGCGCCCGCGGTACCTGGATGACCAGATCAAACCGATCGAGCAGCGCCCGTGAGAGCTTGTCGCGGTAAGCGGCGAGCCGCTGTGGCGAGCAGGAGCACTCGGCGGCCGGATCTCCGCGTGCGCCACAGGGACAGAGGTTCATCGTCCCGATGAGGACGAACCGCGCCGGGAAGACGGCCTGCCCGTTCACGCGCGAGATCGCGATCGTCCCGTCCTCGAGCGGTTGGCGGAGGGCTTCGAGCGCCGGGCGGTAGAACTCGGCGAGCTCGTCGAGGAGGAGCACGCCCTGGTGCGCGAGGGTCGCCTCCCCGGGCCGCGGGCCTGCACCGCCACCGACGATCGCCGCCGCCGAGGCGGTGTGGTGCGGCGCCCGGAACGGGGGCTGCTCGACGAGCGGGCGGTCGGCGGGAAGCAATCCGGCGACTGAGTGAATACGTGTGACTTCGAGCGACTGCTCGAGCGTGAGTGTCGGAAGGATGCCCGGGAGCCGGCGGGCAAGCATCGTCTTTCCCGTTCCGGGCGGCCCCGCGAGCAGCAGGTTGTGCCGGCCCGCGGCGGCGAGCTCGAGCGCACGCCGCGCCCGCTCCTGCCCGCGAACCTCCGCCAGATCGGGGCCCGCAAGACCCGCGTGCGAGACCGGAGGTTCGACCGGTTGCGGCTGCAGCAGTCCGCGGAGGTACGCGCTCGCCTCTGCCAGGTGGCGGACGGGGATCGGCTCGATCCCGGCAAGCGCGGCCTCGGGTGCCGACTCGGCCGGACAGATGAGGCGGTCGACCCCCGCGCGACGAGCGGCTTCCGCGGCGACCAGAGCGCCGGGCACGGGTCGCACTCGACCGTCGAGCGCGAGCTCGCCGAGCGCGGCGTGCTGGGCGAGGCGCTCGGCCGGAATCTGACGGGAAGCGGCGAGGACGGCGAGGGCGATCGGAAGGTCGAAGCCGGAACCCTCCTTGCGCAGCCCCGCCGGGGCCAGATTCACGGTGAGCCGGCGAAGCGGCCACTCGAGCTCGGCGCTGGCGATTCCGCTCCGCACCCGCTCCTTCGCCTCCTGGCAGGCCTTGTCGGGGAGACCCACGATCGAAAATGCCGGCACGCCGCGCTGCAGGTGCGCCTCGACCTCGATCGGCCGCGCCTCGAGGCCAACGAGAGCATGGGTGATGGCACGTGCAAGCACGTCTTCGACGGTACGACGAGAAGACGCGCGGGAGGCACGCGGCATGTAGCGATACGCTCCCGCGATGGACACATTTCTCGCCATCGCCAGCAAACGCGACCAGCGCCGCTACTCGGACCTCGAGATCCCCGACGACCTCACCCGCCGCATCCTCGAGGCCGGCCGCGTCGCAGGAAGCGCGAAGAACCGGCAGCCGTGGACGTTCATCGTGGTCGACAGCCCTGACCTCAGGGAGCGGATCGCCGAGACTGTCTACGTGCCCGGCAACGTCCTCGGCGCGCACTTCGTGGTCGCAATCGTCGTGACCGGTAGCCCCGGCTTCGACTCCGGGCGTGCGGCGCAGAACATGATGCTCACCGCCTGGAACGAGGGGGTCACCTCCTGTCCGAACGGGATGCCGGACCCGCAGAACACTGCGGACATCCTCGAGCTCTCGGACGAGGAGTCCGTGCTCAACGTCCTTTCCTTCGGCTACCCGGCCAAGCCCGGAGACCCCGAGTCGCGAACAACCGAGGAATGGCTTGCGCGCGCGAACCGCCGGCCCTTCGACGAGGTCGTGAGGCGGGTTTAGCCTCCTTCGAGGGGAACTCGCTCGATCGAACACCCGCGCACGGCCATCACCTCGAAAGCGACCTCGAGGTCGAGAAGCTTCGGGTTGCGGGCAAGCCAACCCTCCGCGGCGCGACGCAGACGGCGCGCCTTCTCGGGCCCGACCGCTTCGGCGGGAGACCCGAACCCGTCACCGCTTCGCGCCTTCACCTCGCAGAAGACGAGTCGCCGGCCGCGGCGCACGACGACGTCGAGCTCGTTGCCACCCGCCCTGGCGTTCGCGTCGAGAACGACGTAGCCGCGCAGGCGGTAGTAGCGGCGGACGCGGCGCTCCGCCTCAGGCCCGAGCCGGGACTTCGGACTGCTCGGCATAGCAGCGGGCCTCGAAGGAGAGGCGGTGGATCTCGCTCGGCCCGCGCTCCCGCACGACGGCGGAGTGGCGGGGGGTGATGTAGCCGACGTGCGAGGCAAAGCCGTAGGCCGGGTAGAGCGCGTCCATCCTGTGCATCATGCGGTCGCGCACGACCTTGGCCACGATCGAGGCCGCCGCGATCGAGGCGCTCCGGGTGTCCCCGTCGACCACGGCGGTGTGAGTGGGAGCGAGCGGCCCGAGGCGGAAGCCGTCGACGAGGCAGGCCTCGGCCGGCGGGCAGAGATCGGAAAGCGTCTCGCGGAGCCCACGGAGGTTGGAGCGATGAAGCCCGTCGGCGTCGATCACCGCCGGAGGGATGATCCTCACCGCGATCTTCAACGCGCAGCCGGCGACCGCGCGGAAGAGCATCGCCCTGCCCGCGGGTGAGAGCTGCTTCGAGTCGTTCAGCAGGGCGAGTGGGCGCACCCTGTGGTCGCGAAGCGACTCGTAGTCGAAGAGGACGGCGGCGGTGACGAGCGGCCCGGCGAGGCTGCCGCGGCCGGCCTCGTCCGCTCCGGCGACGAAGCGCACCCCGAGCCGGCGGTCAAAATTCAGGAGCTTGCGGCCCGTCTTGCGCACGGGCCCGAGAATAGCGGCTAGCCCCGCTGTTTCTCGCGGACGCGCGCCTTCTTCCCCACCTTGGAGCGAAGGTAGTAGAGCTTCGCGCGGTTGACGTCGCCGATCGCCTGCACCTCGATCTTCTCGATCTTGGGCGAGTGGAGCGGGAACGTCCGCTCGACGCCGACGCCGAAGGAGTTCTTGCGCACGGTGAACGTCTCGCGCACGCCCGGGCCCTGGCGCTTGATGACGACCCCCTCGAACACCTGCACGCGGCGGCGCTGGCCCTCGATCACCTGGAAGTGAACCCGAACGGTGTCCCCCGCCTTGAACTGGGGAATGTCGTCGCGCAACTGCTTGCGCTCGAGGATGTCGATGGGCGTGCTCATAGGAGAAACGGCCCGGCAGGCCGACGCACCATGCTAGCGAAGCTGAGGGCTCTGGGGCGATGCTGCTCGGCTGTCCAGAGGTTCAACGGATCCCAATTCTCTGCGGCGGCCAGTACACCGCAAAAACCGGCCCGATGAGAGCGGCGCGGGGCACCGCTCCCCAGACCCGGCTGTCGCAGGACTGGGAGCGGTTGTCGCCCATCATGAAGTACTGCCCAGGGGGCACTACCCAACGGCCCGTGGTCTGGTCCGGCTGGGAGCGCGCCAGGTAGGGTTCGCTCAGTCTCTTTCCGTTGATAGAGACGATTCCGCCATTGCCCTCGGTGACCGTGTCGCCGGGGAGCCCGATGATCCGCTTGACGAAGGTCCCCCCTGCGCCGCACTCGTCGAAGGCCCGCTGCGGAGTCTTGAACACGACGATGTCTCCGCGGTGCGGATCGCGGAAGTGGTAGATGAAGCGGTTGGCGAGCACGCGGTCGGAGTAGCCCGAAAGACAACCGGGCTGCGGCTCGGCGCAATGAAGCGTCGGTTCCATCGACGAAGACGGGATCCGGTACGGATTCACGATCCACGCCTTGATGGCGAGCACCGCTCCGACCGCGACCACGATCGTCACGACCCAGTCGACGATGCTGGGCCACGGCCCCGGCAGGCCGGACGTCAGGCGGTCGACGGGACCCCTCACGAGAGCGTGCGCTCCCTGCTCTGTTCCTTGCGCCAGACGTCGATCCGCGCATGATCGCCGGAGAGCAGCACCTCCGGAACCTCCCACCCCATGAAGGCCTGCGGGCGCGTGTACTGCGGGAACTCCACCCCGCCCTCAAGCGCCGTGGAGAACGTCTCGACGGCGCCGCTCTCCTCGCGGATCGCCCCGGGGAGCCGGCGCGCCACCGCGTCGACGACGACCATCGCAGCGAGCTCGCCGCCCGAGAGCACGTAGGGCCCGATCGAGATCGCGTCGGTGGCGATGTGCTCGACGATGCGCTCGTCGAAGCCTTCGAAGCGAGCGGACAAGATCGTGAGCGCCTCCTCGCCCGCGAGCTCCTCGACGAGCTCCTGGTCGAGCTGCCGGCCCTGGGGCGTCAGCGCAACGATCCGACGCCCTGCGTAGTCGCCGTAGACGGACTCGAGCGCGGCGTGCACGACGTCCACCCGCAGGACCATGCCTGCACCGCCGCCGTAGGGCTCGTCGTCGACCTGGCCGCCGGTCAGCGGCGTGAAGTCGCGGTAGCTCCAGAGCCTGAGGTCGAGCTCCGAGCCGAGCACGGCTGCAAGCGGCCTGTGCTCCGTCATCCAGGAGAAGGCATGCGGCAGCAGTGTGAAGACGTCGATTTGCACCGAAGGAAAGTTAGTCGTGCTCCACGAACCCGCGCGCCACCAGGATGCGACCGCTCTCGAGGTCGATCTCGAGCACGCAGTCCTCGACGAGCGGGAGCGCGTGACCAGAGTCGAGCTCGAGGACATCGTTCGCCACGCCCGGCCCAACGTCCTGCACGCGCCCGAGAACGCGACCGCCCTCCTCCTCGACGGCCAACCCGACGAGCTGGAAGACATAGAAGGTGCCCTCTTCCGGCGGCGGCAGCTCCGACCGGGGCACGGCGAGAACCGTCCCTCGCTCGACGGGCCGGTCGAGACGGACGACGGGCCGCCCGCCGGCGCGCTTGGACGTGACGACCACAGCCGGGTCTTCACCTGCGAAGAGGTGCACGCCTGCGGCGAAACGCTCCGGCTCCTCGCTCGGGCCCTCGACGACGAACGACCCGTCGAGACCGTGCGGCCGGCCAACCCGACCGACCGGGACCAAGTCGTTCACTCGTTGACGATCTCGAGGAGCGCGCGCTCGTTCTGGTGCGCGCCGCTCGCGCGCACGAGCGTCCGCAGGGCGCGCGCGATGCGTCCCTGGCGCCCGATCACCTTGCCGACGTCTTCCTCTGCGACGCGCAGCTCGAAGACGACGGCGCCGTCCCGCTCCGTCCTCGTCACCCGCACCTCGTCGGGCTTGTCCACGAGGCCGCGCGCCAGATAGACGACGAGCTCCTCCAACCTACGTCAGGCCCTTGGCCTTCATGAGGCGCTGGACGGACTCCGTGGGCTGCGCGCCCTTGGAGATCCAGTCCTTCACCTTCGCGTCGTCGAGCTCGATGGTGGACGGATCGGTCTGCGGGTTGTAGCGCCCGACGATCTCGATGAACTTGCCGTCGCGCGGGGAGCGCGAATCGGCGACGACGACCCGGTAGATCGGGTTCTTCTTCGACCCGACACGGGCCAGTCTGATCTTCGCTGCCATCTATCTCCTTTGCTGAGCCATCATCGACTGGAGGTTCGGCATCTTGCCGCGCCCCATCTGCTTCATCATCTTCTCCATCTGCTTGCGCGCCTGCAGGAGCTTGTTCACCTGCTGGACGGTCGTGCCGCTTCCGGCCGCGATGCGCGCCCGCCGGGCGCCGTTGATGATCTCGGGCTGCCGTCGCTCCTCGGCGGTCATCGACAGGACGATCGCCTCCACCCGCCCGAGGTCGCGGTCGTCGACATCGACTCCCTGGAGCTGCTTCCCCATCCCCGGAATCATCCCGAGGACGTTCTTCAGCGGCCCCATCTTGCGCATCATCTTGTAGGCCTGGAGGAAGTCGTCGAAGGTGAAGCGGCCCTGGAGCATGCGCTTCTCGAGCTCGGCCTGCTCGTCTGCCTCCGTCGCCGCCTCGGCGCGCTCGATGAGGGTGAGGACGTCGCCCATCCCGAGAATCCGAGAGGCCATCCGGTCGGGGTGAAAGTACTCGAGCTGGTCGAGCTTCTCCCCGGTGGAGGCCAGCTTGACGGGCTTCCCGGTGACCGCCTTGACCGAGAGCGCCGCGCCTCCGCGCGCGTCGCCGTCGAGCTTCGTCAGGACGATGCCGTCGAAGTCGATCCGCTCGGAGAAGGCCTGCGCGACGGTGACCGCGTCCTGGCCCGTCATCGAGTCGAGGACGAGGAGAATGTTGTGCGGCTTCACTTCCTTCCGCACCGCGGCGAGCTCGTCCATCAGCTCCTCGTCGATGTGCAGCCGGCCCGCGGTGTCGACGATGAGCACGTCACGGCCCTGAGCGCGCGCCTGGTCGAGCCCCTCCTTCGCGACCTTGACCGCGTCCTTCGAGGAGCGGTCGAGGTAGACCGGGATCTGGATCTGCTTGCCGAGCTGCTCGAGCTGGTCGATGGCGGCCGGACGCTGGAGGTCGGCGGCCACGAGCGCGGGAGCCTTTCCTTCCTTCCGGAGCATGAGGGCGAGCTTCGCAGCCGCGGTGGTCTTGCCGGAGCCCTGCAGGCCCGCGAGGAGGATCACCGTCGGCGGCCGCCCGGCGAAGGCCAGCTTCGATCCGCCCTGGCCCATGATGGCGGTGAGCTCGTCGTGGACGATCTTCACCACCTCCTGCCCGGGCGTCAGGCTCTTGCTCACCTCCGCCCCGGCCGCGCGCTCCTTCACGCGCGCGACGAAATCCTTCACCACCTGGAAGTTCACGTCCGCCTCGAGCAGGGCGAGCCGGATCTCGCGCATAGCCTTCGATAGGTTCTCGTCGGACAGGCGTCCGTGACCCTTTAGGTCGCCCAGAGTGGCTTGCAGCTTGTCGGAAAGCGTGTCAAACATGCCGGTCGGGAAGTCTAGCTGCGGGTTGTTCAATCCCTAACGAAGGAGACAGGCATGGCAGAGATCGCAAAAATCATCCGCGTGATCGGGCAGTCGCCCGAAAGTTTTGCCCAGGCGACCAAGGTCGCCGTGCGGGAGGCGGCCAAGACCGTGCGCGATATCCACGGCGCGCACGTGGTCGAGATGAGCGCCGTCGTCGAGAACGAAGAGATCACGATGTTCCGGACGACAGTGGACATCGCCTTCGGCGTCGAGCGCTAACCCAGATCGGAGGAGGATGTCCTAACGGCCGGCGCGCGTCGGAATCTGCGCGTCGGCGACCTCGAAGGTCTCGACTGTCGCCTTCCGGCCGGTCATCTGCTCCCAGGTGTCGAGATGCTGCTGCAAGGCCGCTCCGCTCGCGGCGGCCGTTGTCGGGTCGGTCCAAAATGTCGCGCTGACCGTGGTCCTGCGTTCGTCGTCATGGAGGAGGTACGCCCCGTCGAAGCCGTCGGCCTCGAGCACGACGGGAAGATAGTCCTCGTGAAACCACGCCTACCGATCTCCCAGTCTTCGTCGGAGACGTCCTCGTAGCGGACGAGGCGCGCGTACATGCGCTGCCCCTAAGCCGGAGGCCGTACTCCGTCTAGTTCTCCTGGGAAGTCGGCCGGATCAGGATCTCGTTGACGTCGGCGTGCGGCGGCTGTGAGACGGCGTACAGGACGGCCCGCGCGATGTCGTCGGGCTCGAGAGCGTCGGTGACCGGGTTGTCGAAGAACTCCGTGTCCACCATGCCCGGCTCGATGAGGGTGACACGAACGCCGGTGCCGTTCAGCTCGAGGCGCGCCGCCTCTCCCATCGCCGTCACGGCCCACTTCGTCGCCGAGTAGAGCGAGCCGGCGAGCGCGCGCCGGCCTGCGATCGAGCTCGTGAGGAGAAGGTGACCCCTGGACTCCTTCAGAGCCGGCAGGGTCGCCCTGATCGTCAGAGCGGCGCCGTAGACGTTCGTGAGCACCATGCTCTTCCAGTGCTCGGGCGTTTCCTCGAGAAAGCCGCGCTTCGCGCCGAAGCCCGCGTTGGCGAACGCGACGTCCAGTCGGCCGAACCGGTTGATCGCGGCCTCGGCGAGCGACTGCTGGTCATCCCATTCGGTCACGTCACAGCGAACGGCTAGCGCGCGATCGGGCCCGCCGAGCTCCTCCGCGAGCGCCTCGAGCTTCTCCAGGCGCCTGGCACCGAGGACGAGCCGGTAGCCGGCCTCGGCGGCGCGGCGCGCCGTCGCCTCGCCGATCCCGCTCGACGCTCCGGTGATCACGAAAACCTGGTCTGGCATGGCCTCCTCGTTCAGTAGTAACCCGTAACGATGCTGTGGCGCCTCCCGGATGCCCGCCAGCACCACTTAGAGCGAGGCTCCACCCATGAGAAGAACAGCGTTCATTCTTCCCTTCATTCTCCTGCCTCTGGCGGCCGGTTGCGGCGGCTCAGGCTCGAGCGACAACGCAGACACGACCGCGAGCGGCAGCGGCGGCGCAACCGTCATCAAGGTCATGCTGGGCGAGCCGAAAGAGTTCGCTCTGATTCCCGCTCCAGGCACGGTTCCGAGCGGCAAGGTCACGTTCGCGGTCACGAACGGCGGCGCCGTCGTCCACGAAATGGTCGTGATCAAGACGGACACCGCCGCCGGAGAGCTCGGTGACGCGAACGGCGAGGCAGACGAGACTAACGCAGTCGGCGAAGTGGCCGACCTCGACCCGGGCAAGGCCAAGAGCATCACCCTCGACCTGGCGCCCGGCCACTACGCGCTTCTCTGCAACCTGCCCGGCCACTACACGGGCGGCATGTTCGCGGACTTCGAGGTCACCTAAGCTCAGCCCGAGACGAGCGCGCGTGCGAACTCGCCCGCGTCGAAGGGCTGCAGATCGTCGAGGCTCTCGCCGACGCCGACCAGCTTCACCGGCAGGCCCAGCTCGTGGGCGATTGCGACAGCGATCCCGCCCTTCGCGCTCCCGTCGAGCTTCGTCAGCGCGACTCCGGTGACGTTGACCGCCTCGCCGAAGAGCCTGGCCTGCTGGAGCCCGTTCTGGCCGGTGGTGGCATCGACGACGAGCAGCGTCTCGTGGGGAGCCCCGTCGAGCCTGCCCGCGATCACGCGCCGGATCTTCGCCAGCTCCTCCATCAGATTCGTCTGCGTGTGCAGGCGCCCGGCGGTGTCGACGATGACGACGTCCTTGCCGCGGGCCTGAGCCGCCTCGATCGCGTCGAAGGCGACCGCCGCTGGATCGGCGCCGCGGGCGGCGCCTACGAAGTCGGCACCCGCTCGATCGGCCCAGATCTCGAGCTGCTCGTCCGCCGCCGCACGAAAGGTGTCCGCCGCCGCGACGATCACAGAGCGGCCGTGATCGCGTAGCCGCGCGGCCAGCTTCCCGATCGTGGTCGTCTTACCGGTGCCGTTCACGCCGACGACGAGGATGACGGCCGGCTTCGCCCCGAGAGAGAGCCGCCCGCTTCCGTCCGGCGCCATCATCCGCTCGACCAGCTCCTCCAGGCCCTGGACGAGCTCGCCCTCGGTGCCAGGCTCGCGGGCCTCGAGCTGCTGGACGAGCTCCACGGTCGCCGGAACGCCGAGGTCGGCGCGCAGGAGGGCTTCCTCCACGCGCTCCCAGGACTCGTGGTCGGCCGGATTGAAGAAGAGCTCCTGGGTGAGAGCCTTTCGGCTTCCGGCCAGCGATTCGCGCAGCCGGCCCAACCAGCCTCGCCTCTCTTCCTCCTCCTCCTCGCCGTCCGCCGCGCTTCCGTCGCCGAGGAACTCGGCCCAGCTCGTCACGCGGAGAACGCGTGCAGAGCTTCTCGTTCCCCGGCCAGCCGCTTGGACACGATCTGGGAGACTCCGTCGGCGCCCATCGTCACGCCGTAGAGGATATCGGCGGCCTCCATCGTCCTCTTCTGGTGCGTGACGACGATGAACTGCGCCCGGTCGGCGTAGCGACGCAGAAGCTCGACGAAGCGAGCGATGTTCGTATCGTCGAGGGCGGCCTCGACTTCGTCGAGCAGGTAGAAGGCACACGGGCGGGCGAGGAAGAGCGCGAAGAGGAACGAGATCGCGCCGAGGGCTTTCTCTCCTCCCGAGAGCAGCGAGAGGCGTGTGATCCGCTTGCCGACCGGCCGCAGCTCCACCTCGACGCCCAGCTCGCCGCCCTCCTCATCAGCCTCGACGAGCCGCAAGCGGCCTTCGCCGCCCGGGAAGAGCGTCCCTGCGACCTCCTCGAAGTGCTCCGCGACCGCGGCGAACGTCTCTGCAAACCGCCTCTCGACGGTCTCGGCGAGCTCGGCGCGGAGACGCTCGAGCTCCTCGAGGCTCTGCTCGAGATCCTCGCGCTGCGCCTGGAGATCCGTGAGGCGCTCCTTCTCCGCGTCGTACTCCTCTCGTGCGAGCGGATTCACCTGCCCGAGAGTCGTTCGGCGCATCTCGAACCGCTCGACCTTTGCGGCGAGCTCGTCGCGGTCGTCGCCTTCCGCCGGATCGACGCTGCCCGCCGCCTCGAGCCGTCGCGTCGCGTCGCTCGTCTCCGCATCGATGCGGGCGATCTCGACCTCCGCGCTCGTCAGTCGCTCGCTGACCTCCTCGAACTCCTGGCGCAACCCCACCTCGGCCGCGCCTAGCCGGCGGAGCTCATCGCCGAGCTCGCCCGACCGCAGCGAGCCGGCATCGACCCGGGCTCTCAGCGGCGCGTCGAGACGCTCGGCGACGCACTGGGCGACCGCGATGCCCTCGACGAGTGCCTCGGCGCCGGCGACGAGCC
>JBDTRS010000039.1:0-15826 GCA_039931575.1 Gaiellaceae bacterium | reverse complement strand
AAACCGCCGCGGCGGATCGACGACCGGCTCGTCGGAGAGGTCGAGGACGATCTCGGGCGCGACCGCCTCCACCGCCTCGTCGATCGTCTCGAAGACCGGGACGCCGTACTCCTCCCCGCCTCGGAGCTTCTCGGTGCCGCCGAGCATGACCGCGCCGACGACCTCGTGCCCCACCCCGACGAACGCCACCCGAACCACATCCGGGTAATGCTCTCCGTCGATTAGGGCCAACGCCCTCATTGCTTGCTCGTCACCTCATTCTCGATCCGAGTGGTGTACTTCTCGAACTCGAGCGTGTCCGTCGAGAACTGAATGATCCGCTCCTGGTCGTGGTACGGGTACTTCCGCCAGACGTCCACGTGCCTGCCTTCGATCTCGATCAGGTTGTAGCAGGGTCGAGTGTTCCCCCGGAGGCGCAGAGTCGACACCGTGCCCGCGTTGACGACGAAGATGTTCTCGAGCCGCCAGGCGTATGGAACGTGCTTGTGGCCGGAGAGGACGAGGTTGACACCGGCGCGCTGCAGGGCCTCGAGGGTGTCGCCTGCGTCGTAGACGATGTTGCGCTCACGACCCGTGCCCGGGACGGGCAAGAGGTGGTGGTGGAGGACGAAGATCCGGAAGTCCGCGTCGCGCGAGAACTGCTCCTGGATCCACGTGTAGCGGCTGCGCCCGATGTGGCCGTGGTCGAGGTCGGGCTCGGTCGAGTCGACGGCCACGATCGAGACGCCGTTCAGGTGCAGGACCGGATTCCGGTCGCCGAAGAGCTCCTCGAAGTGGATGTAGCCGACGTTGCGGGAGTCGTGGTTGCCCGGGATGACGACGAGCTCGCGGCACTGGAGCTTGTCGAGGTAGGTCTTGGCCTCCGCATACTCCGGCTTGAAGCCGTACGCGGTCAGGTCGCCCGTGCAGATGACGATGTCCGGGGCGAGCTCGTTGATCTCCATGATCGCCCGCTCCATCAGGTCGGGGACGAAGTACGGCGACCCGCAGTGCAGGTCGGAGATGTGAGCGATCCGGAACAACCACCCTCCCTTCCCCGTCTCTCCGGCTATCCAGATGGGTTCAAAGTGTAGTCGGGGGCCGTCCGAAGAGATTGGTACCCTCACTTGCAGATGGCCCCGGAAACGCCTGATTTCCAGGCACATTCAGGGACGGACCCGCCGCACTTCGCCAACCAGGCGGAGGTCGAGTGCGCACGGATCCTCGACTTCCACGGGATCGCCTGGGAATACGAGCCGCACTCCTTCGTGCTCGAGAGCGACGAGAACGGCCGCGTCCTCGAGGCCTTCACGCCTGATTTCTACCTGCCCGCCCAGGACACCTACCTCGAGGTCACGGTCATGAAGCAGTCGCTCGTGACTCGAAAGAACCGGAAGATCCGCAAGCTGCGCGAGCAATACCCCGACGTGACCATCAAGCTCTTCACCCGGCGCGATTTCGAGCGCCTCGCACTCAAATACAAACTGAACCTCGCCTCATAGGCCCGCTGGATCCTCGAATCGGAGAGGTCTACCTCTCCCACGAGGAGATCCGGACGCGGGTTGGCGAGCTGGGCGAGCAGATCGCCCGCGACTACGCGGACAAGGAGCCTGTCCTCGTCACCATCCTGAAGGGCGCGTTCATCTTTCTCGCCGACCTTTCGCGCGCGGTGCCGATCGCGCACGCGCTCGACTTCGTCGTCCTGGCCGGCTTCGACGGCGCCGTCGGCGGGCAAGGCCGCATCCGGCTGATGAAGGATCTCGACCTGGTGATCGCGGACCGTGACGTGCTCCTCGTCGAGAACGTCGTCGACACCGGCCTCACCCTCAACTACCTCGTCCAGACCCTGGCCCTCCGCGGGCCGCGGAGCCTTGCCATCTGCACGCTTCTCGACAGACCCTACCGTCGCCTGGTGGACGACCTCCCCCTCCGCTACGTCGGCTTCACCGTGCCCGACGAGTTCTTCGTCGGCTACGGCTTCGACCTGCAGGACCGCTGGCGGGGCCTCCCCGACCTGCGCGTCGTCAACCGTTAGGAGGGATTGGCGGAACGTCGCTCGTCGTCAGGGCGCGATGCTCGTACCCGAGGCAAGGACGCAGGGAGCCCGCGTATTGGTAATACGCGGGCGACCGGGGGCGGAGGATCGGCGCGAGAAGCGCGGCCTAGCGGCACAGCGCTGCGTTTCGCGAAGCCCTCCTACTAAAGCGGCTAGAGATAGCCGAGCGGGTCGACCGGGCTGCCGTTGACGCGCACCTCGAAGTGGAGGTGGCATCCCGTTGAATTGCCGGTCGAGCCGACCGCGCCGATCGTCTGTCCCTGCGAGACCGACCCACTCGCGTAGATCGCGGACTGGTGGGCGTACGCAGTCGCCAGACCGTTCCCGTGGTCGATGACCACGAGGTTGCCGTAGCCGCCCATCCAGCCGGCAACAACGACCGTGCCCGCGGCGGCGGCGCGGATCGGAGTGCCGCAGCCGGCGCTGATGTCGATGCCCTCGTGCATGCGGCCCCAGCGCCAGCCGAAGCCACTCGTGATCGGCCCGCTGACCGGCCAGATGAGGCCGCTGGCGGAGACGCCGCTGCCGGAGCTTCCGCCCGAGCCCTGGAGCTGGGCCGCGATCGCGGCGCTCGCCGCCTGCATCGCGGCGAGGTCTTCTTCGTCCTCCTCGCGCTGCGTCTGGAGGCTCGCGAGCATGCTCTGCTTGCTCGACCGTGCAGCCGCGAGAGCCGATTGCTGGGCGATCAGCTGGGAGCGCGCGGCACGCTGCTCCTCTGTCTTCCGAGCGAGGACGGCGGTCGCCTTCGCGACGTCTTTCTTCGTCGCGGCCGTGCGCAGGCGGGCGTCGTGCATGTCGATCTTCAACCGTTGCAGACGGTCGGAGATGCTCTTGTCCTGCTCGCCGATGACGCTGAAGTAGTCGAGTTGCTCGATGAGATCCGTGAGGCTGCCCGACTGGAAGAGGACGTCGAGCTCGCTCGCGTCGCTCGTCTCGTAGAGCTGCACCAGCCGAGCCTCGAGGCGCTCGAGGGCGATGCGGTGGTCGCGCTGAAGTCGCACGAGGTTGCGGGTCTGCTCGCGGAATCGAGCCTGCAGCCGCGCGAGACGCGCACGCTGCACGGCCAGGTCGCTCTCGAGCGCCGTGAGCCTGACGGTGAGGGCGCCGATGTCTCCCTCGAGCCCGCCGATCCTGGAGCTGGCAGTCGAGATCTCGGTCGAGAGCACGCCTTCCTTCTGCTTCGCGCGCGCGATCTCGTCCCGTAGGCCGGAGATCTTCATGTCGAGCGAATGCTTCTTGTCCCACGCCGACTGGCCGAGTGCCGACGGCACGCCGAGGCTGACGGCCAGCGAAGCGGCGAGGACGAGCAAGATGAGGCGACGGGGGTCTGACACCGGGTTCAGTTTCGCCGGGCGCGCGGACGTCCCTGCGCGCCTCAGCAGGCGAGTTGCCTACTCGAAGTTCCCTCTTCTATAAGAGAAACGTACTCGGCGCCACTAGCAACCGCCCCGCTTCGCGGGGTCAGCGCCGCTTTTTCTTCTTCGCCTGCGGGGTGGGCGGACGCTCCGGCTCGGGCGCCGGCTGGTCCGGTGACGGCTCGGGAACCTCGGCGGGCGCAGGCGGCTCGCCCTCGTCTGGCGGCGGCCATGGCTCGGGGATGCGCGCCGGCTCGGGCGGCGCCTCCAGCTTCTCGGTCGGCCGTACGCCTGCCTGTGCTCGCTGGACTCGCTTGTCGGTGTGTTCGATGAGAGCTTGGATCTCGGCCTCCTTCTCATTGATCCGGTCGACGACCCCTTGAACGGCCGCCCGTGCCCCTTCTATGCCCTCATCGCCCTCGTAGAACACCGCATGACCCAGCCGTTGCAACGCCCGAACCCGCTCGGCTTCGAGCTCGGCCCGCTCCCTGCGGGCGCGAAAGAGGTCGATCTGGCCGCGTGAACGGGCCGCGAGCGTGCCCCGCCGCGCCGAGAAGCGTGCCCGGACGCCGCCCAGGGCGTAGGCCGCCGCGCGCCGCTCGCCCTCCCGGATGGCGAGGAAGATGACCGCCGCCCCGAGGAGCGCGGCCAGGCCCCACGCCCAGGTTCCGGTGACGAGCAGGATGATCGCGCCCGCGAGGAGCGCGGCCACGATCACGAGGTAGGGATCGGGAGGCCAGAGGCGGGCCGACGGAGGCCGGACGACGGTCTCGGACCCCTTGACGCCGAGCGGACGGCCGCATTCCGGGCAGAAATGGCTTTCGGCCGGAGCCGGGCTCCCGCAGTGCGGACAGTCAGGCACGCGCGTCCACTTTGTCTCCAGCCTCCGCCTCCGCCTCCACGCTCCGAGCCGGCTCGAGCCCCTGAAGCGCGACTGCGGCCTGGCGGCGGAGCGGCCCGACGAGCTCCTCGTAGTCCGCGTCGGAGACCTTGCCCGTCCTGTGATCGAACTCGAGCTCCTTCAGGGCGGCGAGCGCCCGATCGCGATCCTCGAGGAGCCGAAGGCGTTCGCGCTCGGCCGGGCTCGCTTGGCCCAGGCTGTCGTCCCCGGTCTCGGGCTCGGCGAGGAAAGGCCGCGCGACGAAAGCGACGCAGGCGACTGCGAGGAGCGCGGCGAGGAGGAGGGCCACCAGTTCCATCAAACCCGGACGAGCACGCCCTCTTCCGCGAAGCGGCTGGCGAGGCGGCGCTGCTCCCGCGCGTCCGGCCACATCGTGATCAGCGAGCCGAGGACGAAGACGAGGCCGGCGAGCCAGAGGAGGTTCACCAGGGGGTTCACGAGCACCTTCAGGTACACGGTGCCGTCTCCATTGAACTGGTCGGCAATGACGAAGAGATCCTCGCCGCGGAGCCAGTCCGACCGGATCGCCACCTCGTTCGAGGTCTGCTGCTCGGCGAAGTAGCGGTTCTTGCCGGCGAGCACGGTGCCGAGCTCGTCGCCCCCGCGCGACACAGCGATGCGCGCGCGGACCTCCTGGGCGTTCGCCGCCCGCTCTTCTTCGCTACCGAGGTACGTGAGCTTGTAGTCGCCCACGCTCATCGACTCGCCGGCGGCGACCTTCGCCTCCCGGGTGGTCCCGAAGCCGCCGATGCCGACCGCGCCGATGAGGAGGATGACGATCGACGCATGGACCACATACCCGCCGTAGCGGCGACGGTTCCTCGCCACGAGGCTCGTGAGAGCGCCGGGCCAGGTCTCACTCCCGAGCGCGTGGCGGGCGCGGGTCCCCCGAACGAACTCGAGCACGATGGCGGCCAGCACGAACGCGGCGAAGGTGTAGCCGATGAGGCCTGCGGGCTTCGAGCCGGCGCCGCCTGCAAGTAGGAGGCCGCCGGCGAGGAGCGCGACGCCGGCCGGCCAGAGGAGCGACTCTCCCAGCGCACGGAGCGAGGCGCGCCGCCATGCGATCAGCGGGCCGATCCCCATGAGGAGGACGAGCGGAAGGCCGAACGCGATCGCGAAGAAGTCGTAGTAGGGCGCGCCGACCGTGACGGCGACGCCGCGCACGGCCTCCGAGACCAGCGGAAAGAGGACGCCCCAGAGCACCGTCAGCGCGAGCGCGACGAGGAAGAGGTTGTTGTAGAGAAAGGCCGCCTCTCGCGAGACGAGCGACTCGAGCCGCGTGTGCGTCCGCAACACCGGCAGGCGGAAAATGATCAGCGCGGCCGAAGCGGACACCACGACGACGATGAAACCGAGAAACCAGGCGCCGATCGGCGACTGCGTGAAGCTGTGGATGGAATTGATCACGCCACTCCGCGTCAGGAACGTGCCGAAAAGAGACAGGGAGAAGGCACCGGCAACGAGGATGGCGTTCCAGACCCGCAGCATGTTCTTCTTCTCCTGCACCATCACCGAGTGGAGGAAGGCGGTCGCCACGAGCCACGGCATCAAAGCGGCGTTCTCGACGGGATCCCAGGCGTACCAGCCGCCCCAGCCGACCTCCTCGTAGGCCCACTTGGCGCCGAGGAGGATGGCGAAGCCGAGAAAGGTCCAGGAAGCGAGCGTCCAGCGCCGCGTGGCCACGATCCAGCGCTCGTCGGTGCGCGCAGAAGCGAGCGCGGCCATCGCGAAGGCGAACGGGATCGTCAGCCCCACGTAGCCGAGGTAGAGAAGCGGCGGGTGGGCCATCATGTACGGGTTCTGGAGGCTGGGGTTCATGCCCGCTCCGTCCAGGGGCGCCACCTGGGTCGCAAAGGGCGACGCGACGAAGACGAGGACGACCGCGAAGAAGCTCGCGACCGCGCCGAGGATCGGCACCGTCCAGGGGAGGACGCTCCGGACGAGCCGCCGGTTCAGGGCAACGGCCGCCGACCCCAGGCCTGTGAGGACGAGGAGCCAGAGGAGAAGCGACCCCTCCTGCCCGCTCCAGAAGGAGGCGAGGGTGTAGCCGAGGGGAAGTTCGCGGCTCGTGTGGGACGCGACGTACGAGAACGAGAAGTCGTAGCGGGCGAGGGCGGCCAGGAGCACGAGCGCGGCGACACCGACGGTGGCGAAGGCCGCGAAGAGGGCGTTCGTGGCCGAGTCGAGCAGCCGGCGCCGCCCGCGGTGCGCTGCGTAGCCTCCCGCCAGCGCCGCGTAGGCGACCAGGCCGAGGGCGACGACGAGCGCGGCGCGGCCGAGCTCAGGCACTTAGCTTGCCTTGTTCGTGTATTTAGACGGGCACTTCGTCACGAGCTTGTCCCCGACGAAGACACCGTTCACGAGCGTTCCCTCGACCGAGACGTCGCGGCCTGTGCGGAAGAGGTCCGGTACCGAGCCGCGATAGACGACCGGCACCCGCGCGGTTCCCTGAACGTCGCGGAGCGTGAAGCGAAGTCCGGACTCGCCGCGAGCAGTCCCGGTCGGCTTGCCGACGACCTTGCCGGCGACGCTGATCCTGCCGCTCTGGCCGGAGAGGTCGCTCGGCTGGAGCGAAGGCGTGCCGCCCGCGAGGGCGGTGTAGACGAGAAAGACCGCGAGCGCCGCCGCGACGGAAAGCGCGATGACGAGGCGTGCGGGACTGCGTCGCCGGGCCACAGCCCCGAGTTTAGCTGGGGTTTCGAGCTGCGAGCGCTAGATCTGCTCGTGCGCGGGCGAGACCCGCCGATCCGGGATCCGATACCCGTGATCTCGGCAGAGAGAGCCCGGAGCGTCCTCCGTGAGCGCGTCGCAGTAGCCTTTGCCGTACGCGGCGCGCAGAAAAGCCGCGACGACCTCGAGGTTCCACTCGTTGACCCCGCAAGCCTCGCTCCAGAGGTCGGAGAGCCGGAGGTCGATGTCCAGCTCGAGCAGCTCGATGCGCGTTGGTCGCTTCCCCATACGCGAAGACCGTACCCTTGCCATCGGACGACATGAAAACCCGCTTTGGCCCTGCCCGCGTGCCCAGCCGGGAGTCCCCGGAAGCCGCAATCGACCTCCTCCTGGAGCGTGATTACACCGCCTGCGAGATCGACTTCGAGGGCTCCTTTTGGATGAAGCCCGAGTGGGAGTGGGCGGCGCGTTTCGGCGAGCTCGCCAAGAAGAACGGGATCGCGCTTTCAATCCACGCTCCGATCGCGGCTTTCCCGGGCCACCTCCCGGGTGACGAACAGAAGCGCAGGCGCGCGCACGGGATGCTCGACCACTCGGCCGGGGTGGCGGTGGCGACCGGCGCCGAGCTCGTCGTCGTCCACCCCGGCTTCCTGCTCGGCCGTAGACGCGAGGCCGCTCTCGAGGCGGTTGCGGACGACCTCTCCGTGCTCCGCGAGCGGCTCGAGGCGAAAGGCCGCGGCGTTCCTTTCGGCGTCGAGATCATGGGCCGCGTGCGTGAGCTCGGGACCGCCGACGACGTCTTCTGGCTCGCGGCGCGCCTGGACTGGATTCGGCCCGTAATCGACTTCGCCCACCTCCACGCCGTCACCGACGGCGCCTTCGTGGATGTAGACGCCTTTGCGGGCGTCCTCGAGGTCGCCGACGACGTGCTCGAGCCGGGCGCGCCCTTCCATGTCCATTTCTCTGACATTGCGTACGCGAACCGGAACGAGACGAAGCACCTGCCCTACGGCGAGGGGACGCTCCGCGCCGAGCCCCTGCACGACGCGCTCGCGCGCTTCGACCGGCCGGCGACCGTGATCAGCGAGTCGCCGGGGGACGAGAGCCACCAGGCGATCAAGGCGATCCTGCTCGGGTCGCGGTCATGAGCTCAGGGTCGGCACAGACGTGGCATCACGGCCTCGTCGCGGACTGGTGGGCCGAGTTCGAGGTCGACGGCCCGGAGATCGAGTATTTCCGCCGCTTCATCGAGGAAGGCCAGCCCGCGCTCGACGCCGGCTGCGGGACCGGCCGGCTCCTCGTACCTTGGGTCCGCTCCGGCCTCGACGTGGACGGCTGCGACGCGTCAGCTGACATGGTGGAGCGCTGCCGCGAGCGGGCCCAACGCGAAGGCCTAGAGCCGAGGCTCTTCGTCCAACCGTTGCACGAGCTCGATCCGCCTCGCCGCTACCGCACGATCGTCGCGTGCGGCGTCTTCGGCCTCGGAAGCACCCGGACGCAGGACGAGGAAGCCCTACGGCGCCTTCACGCGGCGCTCGAGCCTGGCGGAACGCTGGCGCTCGATATCGAGCTGCCGTGGGCCTACGTGCGCCGCTGGCCGCAATGGACACGCGAAGGGCGAAAGCAACTTCCGGAGCCGTGGCCTGAGCCCGGTGAGAAGACTCGCGCCTCGGACGGAAGCGAGTTCGAGTTCCGCACGCGCGCGCTCGACCTCGACCCGCTCGACCAGACGCTCCTCCTCGAGATCCGTGCCGAGAAGTTCACCAACGGCAGCCGCGTCGCCGTCGAGGAGCACACGCTTTCCATTCGCATGTACTTTCCGACCGAGCTCGTCCTTCTCCTCGAGCGCGCCGGTTTCACCGACGTCGAGGTTCGCGGGGATCACAACGACGCGCAGCCGACGCCCGACGACGACTTCCTCGTGTACCTCGCCCGCGCCTAGCTGGCAGAGCCCGGGCCGCTCCGCTCGCTACCCAGCGCTTCGTCGTCGAGGACCTCGACGATCTCAAACGACCGCCGGCCCTTCTCTCGCAGCAACTGCGCGGCCTCGTCCTCCGTGACGACGAGCTCATCGCCCGGCCCATATGAGACACCACGGCCGCCGAAGTGAAGCGCCGTCCCGGGCCGTACCTTCAACTTGAATTTCCTCGGCATCCGTGTCCACGATGCGGTTCGGCAATCGATTCGTCAAGCCCTCAGCTAGCCTCGAAGCCATGAAGATCCGACCGGTGGAGCCAGGCGACACCGAGGCCGTCGCGGACGTGTTCCTCGCCGCGGCCGCGGAGATGACCTATCTGCCCGAGCTCTACACCGAAGCGGAGACGCGCACGTTCATCCGGGATGTGCTCCTGCCCAACAACGAAGTGTGGGTCGCCGAGGAGGGCGGTCGCGTGATCGGGTTCGCGGGGCTCGGCGAGGATTCGGTCAGGCACCTCTGGGTGCAGCCCGAGGCGCAGAATCGAGGCGTGGGAACGGCGCTGCTCGCTCTGGCGAAGGAGCGCCGCCCCGGTGGACTGCAGCTCTGGGTGTTTCAGAGGAACGTCGGTGCGCGCCGCTTTTACGAGCGGCACGGGTTCACGCTCGCGAAGCGAACCGACGGTCGCCGTAACGAGGAACGCGAGCCGGACGCGCTCTACGAGTGGCAGCCCTAGTATTCCGGTTAGGATCCGCCGATGGCGCTCGACGAAGACAATGGCCGCACAGCCCAGGCGCGCGAGCGGATCCTCGGGTTTCAGTCCTCGTTCAGCCGGATCGTCGCGACCGGCGGGATCGTCGGGATCGGGACGGGCGCTGCCGCGATCATGGGATCGCAGAACGTCGACGCCTGGATCATCGGGATCGTGGTCGCGGGCCTCAGCGTCGTGCTGGCCGCGGTCGTCTGGTCCGCGAGGACCTAGGCTAAGGGACGAGCCGCAGCGGGTTCTCGCGGTCGGTGACCGACACCGTCCGCTCCTCCCCGCCCTGTCGCCACGAGTCGCCGAGCTTCTCGTCGAGCTTGGCCTCCAGCTCCCCGGAAAGCGCCAGCTCCTCGACGATGTCGGCGCCGCCGACGAGCTCGCCGCCCACGAACACCTGCGGGATCGTCGGCCAGCTCGAGAGTGCCGAGAGCTCCTGCCGGATGGCCGGATCGGGCAGGATGTCGACCGCTGCGAACGACGCTCCCACGCCCCGCAACGCATTCATGGCCCGGTCGGAGTTCCCGCACATCGCCTGCTCGGGTGTTCCCTTGATGAAGGCGACAACCGGCTCGCCCTCGATCGTCTGCTTGATCCTGTTGCTCAGCTCGGTCATGAGTCTCCTCTTGTCGTGATTCGAAGCTCGTGGATGGTGCCGTCCGCAAGCGGGTCGGCCAGCGCGGCATAGACGAGCCGGTGCTGGTCGACGAGGGAGAGCCCCGAAAAGCGGGGGCTCACGACGGTGACGTGAAAGTGGTCGCCTCCGCCCGTGCGATCGACGATCTCCACCCCCCGCGCGTCCGGAAAGGCATCCTCGAGCAAGTCCTGGAGCCGCTGGCTCATCGGCTCGACCTTACCAACAGGACGACTAGCGAATGTGTAGGTCGATCCCCAGGAGGATGAGCGGCCAGAGCAGGATCCCGAGGAGCGCCGAGAGGAGGCGCTTCACATTGTCCAGGTTCTCGAAGTATTCGTGTGTCGCGGCAACGACGATGCCGACGACCAGATAGACGAGGCCCGCTGCTGAGATTCGCACACAGGGTTCATTCCCAGTCTTTGGAACTCGGAAACGACTACCCGAACGAGGGCAGAAGATCGACGTCGCAGTCGAACGCGCCGAGGTCGGCAGCAATGTCGCTCTCGTCGAGCGCGACATCGGTTAGGCGGTCGGCGAGCGCGACGTAGGTCTGCATGTCGTTCCGCACGACCGCCTGGTACATCGCGTCGAAGTAGCGCTCCTCCTGCTGAAAGAGCTTCCGTAGGCGCCGGATGTCCGGCCTGTAGCTCCGCGGTGCCCCGAGCGCGAGAAACCTGTCGTTCATCTCCTTGTTCAACGCGCGCACCTGCGCGAAGAGGGCCATCGCGCCCGAGCGGGTCGCAGTCCCGTAGGCCTTGGCGGCCAGGCCCTTGCTCTCGGTATGAGAGCGCCGGCAGAGCGCGTCGGCCTTTCGCACCCAGGCCTTCTCGGCGTGGCTCAGCCGCTCGACAGCCTGAGAGCCACCGGTGTGCTTCTCCTTCTTCGCCTTGGTGTGGTCGATTTCCACCCCGGGCGGCGGCGGCGGCGGCGGCGGGAGCGGGTCCCACGCGCCGATCGCGTTGCCACCGTAGGCGATCGCGCCTGCAAAGAGGGCTAGGAGCGCCACGACATAGAAAAGGATCCTCACCATCTGGTGCCTGTAATGAGCTTCGGCCACGCGAGACACGTGTTGCTCCCCCGAAGGGGGTAGTTCCGTTTGCAGCTAGCCGAAGGTGAAGGCGTAGGCCTCGGTGCCCGGCGAGAATGTGAGGTCGAGGATGTGGTCGGCAGGCGGGCCAGGGCGTTCGACCAGCGTGTACAGCCGGTCCTCGCCGACGGCCACCGACCGCACGGGCCGCCCGTCCACCTTCACCTCCACCGCGCCGCGCCCGGATCCCTTGCCGAGGACGAGATAGACGTTGCGCGCGTGGTAGGCGAGGCGGAGCCGCGCGCCCTCTCCGGCGACGATTCGTTCCTTCTCCACCGTCCAGCGTCCGCCGTAGGCGACGCCGCTTTGGGGGATGAAGCGCGGGATGCGGTACTTGGCTTCCCGTCCGGCTACGACCGGCGAACCGACCAGGCTCGTTGCGCGGTCGCTCCCCAGATAGGTCTCCGGGGTGAGCGCCCCGGTCGGCGTCTCCGCTTGGATCGACTTGGACACGAGCGGGGGCAGGCCCTTCTCCGCGAGAAGCGTGCGGATGACGCGCTCGCTCTGCTCGTAGTCGCCCTCGCCGAAGTGGGCGTAGCGCACGTGCCCCTGCCGGTCGATGAAGTACTTGGCCGGCCAGTAGCGGTTACCCCAGGCGGTCCAGGTGGCGTAGTCGTTGTCCAGCGCGACCGGGTAACGGATCCCGAACGTCCGCACCGCCCGCTCAACGTTTCCGCGCACGTGCTCGAACGCGAACTCGGGCGTGTGCACACCGACGACGACGAGCCCCGCGGGCCGGTAAGCCTCGTACCAGCGCTTGACGTACGGGAGCGTGCGGATGCAGTTCACACAGGAGTAGGTCCAGAAGTCGATCAGGACGACCTTCCCGCGCAGCTCCGCGAGAGCGAGCGGCTTCGTGTTCAGCCAGGACGAGATCCCCTGGAAATCGGGCGCCGACCCGAAGTCGCGGAGCTTGCTCTCCTCCACGTGGCTCTTCCCCGCGAGCAGGCCGTCGAGCCGCCTCTGCGCAGCGGCGGTGCTCTCCAACCCCTGCAGCGCCTTGGTGTAGCCGGGAACGTGAGCTGCGAGCTTGACGTCGAGCCCGAACGCCATCAGCACCGCAGCGGCCACGACGAGAACGCCGAGCCCTTGCCGAACGCGCGGCGCGCGCATCCTGACCGCGCGCAAGCTCATTCCGCGCTGCGCAGCGAGCGCCAGCAGGAGGAGCACGAGCCCGGCGCCCAGCGCGTAGGAAAGCGTCACGAGGACGCTCTCGAGCGAGAAGCGCTTCGTCGCCGCCAGGACGGCGACCGCCGCGATCACCGGGCCCGCGCACGGCGTGAAGAGAAGCCCGAGGCTGACGCCGAGGAGAAAGCCGCCGCCGGCCCCGCCTGGGTTCCTGCGCCCGAGAGCCTGGAAGGGCCGTTCGACGAGAGACGCGAGCCGGGGCCAGAGGAGGGCGAGACCGACCACGAGCACGACCCCGATGGCGATGTTCCGAAGGAGGTCGTCGGGCAGGCCGAGTGCAGAAAAGACAGCGGTCGCGGCCAGCGTGAAGGCGGTGAAGCTCGCGACCAGGCCGGCGACGATCGCGTAGGGACGCCGTGGCCCGCCCGTCGCTCCGCCCGCAAAGACGATCGGCAACACCGGCAGGACGCACGGCGAGAGCGCCGTCACGACGCCGGCGACGATCGCCACGCCGATGAACAGGGCCACGCCCTACGTCCTCGGAAGGGTGAAGGCGACGCGCGCGCCTCCGCCCGGCCGGTTCTCCGCCCAGATGCGTCCGCCGTGCGCCTCAACCAGGCCGCGCGCGATCGCGAGCCCCAGGCCCGCCTCTCCTCTCGAGGCGGTGCGCGCCGAGTCTCCGCGCCAGAAGCGCTCGAACATGCGCCGCTCGGCTCCGGGCGCCAGGCCTTCACCGGTGTCCTCCACAGCCACTTCGATCTCGTCCTCCCACGTGCGCACGACGACCGCTACCGAGCCGTCTGAGGGGGTGTGGCGGATGGCGTTCGTGACCAGATTCAGGAGGACCCGCTCGACCTTCTCGCTCGCGATCCGCACTTCCGGAACACCGCTCTCGACCCGTGCGCCAAGCCGCACTCGGCGAGCGCTCGCCTCTGCCTCGAGCCCGCGCAGGCACGAGTCGACCAGAGGGCCGACCTCGGCGTCGATGAGCTCGAGCGTGAGGGCGCCAGAATCGATCTGCGCAAGCTCGAACAGGTCGCTCACGAGGAGGCCCAGCGTGCGCACCTGCTCACGCATCGCCGGGTGGTAGTGCTGGGCGGGAACGATTCCGTCCTCGACCGCCTCGAGCATCGCCTGGAGGGAGGCGAGAGGCGTGCGCAGATCGTGGCTCGCCCAGGCGACAAGCTGGCGCCGCGCATCGAAGAGCTCCTCCAGCCTCGAGGCGGTTTCGTTGAAGGAGCGACCGACTTCTGCCAGTTCCGCGGGACCGCGCTCCGGAGCGCGGGCGTCGAAGTCACCGCCCGCGAGAGCTGATGACGCGGCGCGCAAGCGCTCGAGCGGAACTGTGATCGAGCGTGTAAGCAGGAGGGCGGCGCCGACGGCGACGGACGAGGCCGCCGCCGCGACGGCGAGCACAACGAGGTCGGCGCCCATGTGGAACATGGCCACGCCTGAAAGAAGCACAGCGGCCAGCGGGAGCGCGACACAGAGCAGCGCGAGCCCGACGAGCCGTGCGTTCACGGTCGGCAGCAGCCTGAGCGCAAGCGCCAGCGCGCCCCCGACGAAGAGCGTGGTCGCGGCGACTACGACGGCGAGTCCGATCACGGCGAAAAGCGGTAACCCACGCCCCAGACCGTCTCGAGGTGGCGCGGGTGTGCCGGATCGTCCTCGATCTTCGCGCGGAGCCGGCGCATGTGCACCGTCACGGTGCCCGTGTCGAATGCGGCCTCGTAGCCCCAGACTCGGCTCATCAAATGGTCGCGCGAGAAGACGCGGCGCGGGTGTCCCGCGAGGAACCAGAGGAGGTCGAACTCCTTCGCCGTCAGCCTCACCTCCTTGCCGCCCTTCCACGCCTCGCGCGCTCCCGCGTCGAGCACGAGGTCCCCGTACTGGACGCGCTCGTGCGGCTGCTCCGGCGCCGAGACCCGGCGGAGCACGGTCCGCACCCGCGCGACGAGCTCCCGCGGCGAGAACGGTTTCGTGACGTAGTCGTCCGCGCCCAGCTCGAGACCGACGATCCGGTCGGCCTCCTCCCCGCGTGCCGTCAGCATGATCACGGGCAGCGAGGATTGCGCCCGAATCCGGCGGCAAAGCTCGAGCCCGTCGGTTCCGGGAAGCATCAGGTCGAGGATGACGAGGCTCGGCGAGTGGCTGCGCAGCAGCGCCTCGGCCTCGGCGCCGTCGCCCGCCTCGAGCGCGCGGTAGCCCTCGCGCTCGAGGTACCGGACGACGACCTCGCGAATCGTGGGCTCGTCGTCGACGACCAGGATGGTTTCCATCTGACGATCAGTGTGCGCCGTGCAGACCGCCGCGACAAGCAGCACCTAGCTGCGAGGCAGCCTGATGACGGGGCAGACGAACATCTTCACGACGCCGATGTCGGTCGCCGCGCCCACCGCGAGCGCCGCGTCGATCTCCGCATCGCTGTCGAAGTTGCCGCTGCCGTTCCAGTCGAACAGCGTCACGGCGGCTGCGTAATCGCCGAACTGGAGCCCGTGCACCATCCACCGGCCGCCGTTGTAGTCGCGGTCTCCCGGGGCGGCGGTGGCCACGTTCAACTGCAGGCCGAAGAACTGGTAGATCGTGTCGTAGCTGTGCACCGGAGCTCCGGTCCCGGACAGGTCGGTGGGGGTGCCGACGGTGCGGTAGAGCGCTCCGTCGACGTAGAACGCAGGCCCGGTAACGCCCCCGGCGCCTCCCGCCATCGCCGTTCCGGCGAATACAGCGGCCGCGGCGAACGCGGTCGCGAGCAGCAACAGCTTCCTCATCGATCCTCCCTCGTTGCGGTTCGCGCCCTGGCGGGCGCCCTGCTCCGGAGGGTTACAGCCTGATCTTGCAGGCGGGTGACGGGATGATTAACTGCCGCTTAACTCCTGCGCCCCCGATGATTGACGACGAACTCGTAGCCGACCGCGGTGCCCGTCCCGTAAAGCAGGTGGTAGGAGAGATCCTTTGCAATCGCGCCGGGCCGGTAGTGCCATGGCCATTTGTAAAGGCCGAGGGGGACGAGCGTCGCGTACGACTGCGCCCACACGCTGAGGCCGAAGAGCGGACCTCTCACCTGCGGCTTGCCGGGGAACGAGCTCTGGACGACGCCGTAGAGCGCGACCCATGGCCGTTCCGTAGCCCCAGTGCACCGCATTCGTGAAGAGCGGGATCCGCTCGGCCGGTTCACGAGGGCGCTCCGGCCGAAACTCGACCGCGCCATCGATTCGGGCGCGGTCACGTCCGGGCAGGTCGAGCTGCTCGAGCATCGACTTGTGCCCCTGTTCAGTAGGAGAATGTCGCGATGAACTTCGTCTCCCGGGGATTCAAGGGCCGTCGCCGTGACGAGG
>JBDTRS010000038.1:0-15951 GCA_039931575.1 Gaiellaceae bacterium | reverse complement strand
GTTCTTCACCACCGTCTCGAGCGTGTCGCGAACGGCGTAGAGCGACTTGGGGAACGGGAACGGGTTGCGCTTCCCCAGCAGGCGGGTGATTAGGGTCGTGCCGTGGGTGCCGGCGTCGTGCGACGTGCGCCACCAGACAGTGCGCACCTTCTGAAGCCCAGCCTTCTCCTTCGACACCGGCTTCCAGTGATTCAGCGTGTAGGTGTCCTGCTTCTTGTTGTACTTGCCGACGCGGATCTCGCCCTTGTCGACCAGCGTCTGCATCGTGTCGCGCCCGTAGCGCCAGACACGCTCGTTGCCCTCGCTGTCGATTGGGTAGACGGTCAAGATGTCGCCGTCACGCTTGATCTCGTACGGGTCGTCGATCTTGAGGAGCGGGCCAATGCCCTCGACCGCCTTCGTCTTCTCGTTCACGTAGATCGCATAGAACTGGCGCCAGCGGTCTTCACGCGAGCTTGATTCGGCACCACGGCGGCGGAGGTAGAGCACGCTGTAGTGCTGCTCCTCCTCACCTTCGGGCGCGTCCTCGTCGAGGACGACGACCTCCTCCGCGTCCGCGTCCTCCTCATCGTCCGCCTCGAGATCCTCGTCCTCGGGCACGGACTCCGGCTGATCGAGCCCGCCCGGTAGCCGGGCGATGACGTCCTCGTCGCCCGCCCGCTCCGGGACGACGAAGAAGGCGTACTCCTCAACCCGCGCAAAGTTCGCTCGCGCAGTCCCTTTCGGGTTGATCACGAGGGTGACCATCGTTCGCTGGTAGTCGGCGAACAGATCCTTCCGCTCGAGGAGGAGGCCGAGCGCGTTCACCTCGTTCTCATCGATCGTGACGATCAGGACGCCGTCGGGCTTCAGCAGGCGCTTCGCGAGCCGGAGGCGCTTTTCCATGAAACTCAGCCACTTCGAGTGCCGGAAGGTGTCGTTGATGTCGACGAAGTCGTTGTTGTACTTCCAGTCGGCGGCGCCGGAGTTGTACGGCGGGTCGATGTAGACGCAGTCGGCCTGACCCTCGTACATCAGCGTCAGCGCCTGCAGAGCGTGGTAGTTCTCCCCGTTGATGACCGCGTGAACAGGGCGAGTTTTACTGCGGCGCACTTCACCGAGCGACTCGAGGCCCAAGTAGACGGCGTCGCCGAAGCGCTTGATCGTGAGGAGATCCCGAATAGGCACCTTCGACTCCTCGCCGGACTTCAACGACACAAGCGTCGCCGTCCGCGAGTTGAGGGCCATGACCCGGAAGTCCTCGTCGACGTCGGCGGCCTTCTTCGGTCGAACGTGATCGCCGACGTTGAGCGGGTCGGCATCGCCAACGACGACCGTCTCCGGCAGATGGCTCTCATAGACGATCCCGAAGGTCGTCCGATCTCTGAGGTGCCTGATCTCTCTCTGGAGCTGCGCACGAAGCTTTGCGTCTTCAACCGACGCGACGAGACTCTCGAGCCTTGCCATACCTGACATTGTTTAGACGCCCCTTGCGCGGCGGCGGCGGATCCTAGGCACGGGGGGCGCCATTAAGGTCTCCAATCAGGAATCCGGATCCTCGTTGCGTCCGCCTCGACAGGCTAGGTCTAACCACTTGGAGTGCGCAGCACAGCCGCAAGCGCGCGAACGAGCAGCTCGACGTGGTCGGCCCTAAAGACAAGTGGCGGGCGGATCTTGAGCACGTCGCCGCGTGGGCCCGTGCGGTTGATGAGGACGCCGGCGTCGCGCATGCCGTTAACGACCCGTTCCGCGAGCTCCGCACTCTCCAGCTCTACGCCGACCAGCAGGCCACGCCCGCGAACCTCCCCAACGTTGAGATCGCGCAGCGCCCCGAGAAGCTCCACCCCCACCCGCGCCACGTGCTCGACGAGCCGCTCGTCTTCGATCACGTCCAGAACCGCAAGCGCCGCCCGCGCGGCGACAGGGTTGCCGCCGAACGTGGAGAAGACCTCCGTCTCCTCCTTCAGGCGGTCGAAGAGCTCCTGGCGCGCGATCACCGCGGCGACCGGGTAGCCGTTCCCCATCGGCTTCCCGAGCGTGACGACGTCCGGCGCGATGCCGTACTGCGCAAAGGACCAGAGGTGCGTCCCCGTCCGCCCGTGGCCGGCCTGCACCTCGTCGGCGATCACCACGCCGCCCGCGGCCCGAGTCGCGTCCGCGATCGCCTGCACCTCCTCCGCCGCAGGCGTCCAGATGCCGTCGCTCGTGAAGCCGCAGTCGAGGTACGTCGCCGCCAGGCCATGACCGCGCGAATCCAATCGCTCGACGGCCTCCGCCATGCCTGCGCCGAACGGGGAGATCGTCTCGACGTGCTCTGGCCGGTGCCCCTGCGGCCACTCCTCCGGCGAGAAGTCGGCGATCGCAGTCGTGACCCCGTGGTAGGCGAACTCGGTCACGATCGCGCCGCGGTGGCCCGTCGCGGTCGTCGCCAGCCGCCAGGCGAGGTCGTTCGCCTCGCTCCCCGAGTTGACGAGCATGACGGCGTCGAGCCCCGTCTCAGGCGGCATCGTCGCGACGAGGCGCTCGGCCAGCTCGACGAGCGGCTCGTACAGGTAGCGCGAGTGCGTGTTCAGGAGGCGGGTCTTGCGGACGACCGCCTCGGTCACGCGCGGGTGGCAGTGCCCGACGACGGGGACGTTGTTGTAGCAGTCGAGGAGCCGCCTTCCCTCCGCGTCGAAGAGCCAGACGCCCTCGCCGCGAACGACGTGCACCGGCTCCCGGTACGTGAGCCCCGTCAGCGCGGAGCCGAGCGCGGCGGCGCGCCGCTCCAGTAGTTCCCCGGTCGGGACGGGCGGCGCACTTGCGCCCAGCTCCCGGGCGACCGTGTCGAAACCGAGCGCGTCGAACTGCTCGAGCAGAGCCCATGACTCGTCGTCCCAGGACTGGATGTACTCGGCGTTCTCGGGATAGCGCTCCACGCGCCAGGCGCTGATGACGACGAGCGCCGCCAGCCGAGTGAAGACGAGGTCGCCGATGAGGTCGAGCTCCTCGTCCTCGAGCGGAACCCGGGACTGGTAGCCGTCGATGGCGATCCGCGCGGTGCGGAAGGGCTCCTCGCCACCGACGCGCAGGATCGAGCAGAGGTCGATGGCCAGATCCCCCGCCCGCGTGCCGAAGCCGAGGTCGCCGAAGTCGGTGATTCCGGAGACGCGCCCGCGCTCGTCGACCAGCACGTTGTCGAGTGTGAAGTCGCCGTGCACGACCTGCGCCGGGAGGAAGTCCCAGCGCGGAAGGACGCGCTCCTCGTAGCGGTCGAGGACGCGCTCGACGATCTGCCGCCGGCCGACTTCGCGGATCGACGCGACGAGAGGATGAAGGCGCGCCGCCTGCCCTGGATTCCAGAGGAGGTCACGCCCGGCCGCCGGGTGGAAGAACCCGCGCAGCCCGAGCGTGAGGCGCGCATTGACGGCCGCGAAGTCGAAGACTGCGTCGTCGTCGAGATCCCGCGCGCCCGAGCGGCCGGGCCTGCGCTCGAAGAGGCGGACGAAGTGGCCCTGGTAGGTCGCGGAGCCCCGCTGGCGCGCGATCGGCAACTCGGGGTCGACGCGCTCGATGTGGAGGAGCGCCTTCTCCTCCAGGTCGAGAACAGCCGGATCCTCGCCTGTGTTGGAGATCTTCAGGATGCCTTCGCCGACCGAGAATGTCTGGTCGCGCTCGCTGCCGAGGTCGGAGGCCTCCCCGTGCAGGTCGAAGAGGTCGGCCGCGATCGTCGCGACTTCCTCTGCCGAAAAGCGTGGCGGCGATGCCTCGAGAACGCTCAGTGACCTCGTCGCGACCATGGCCTGATCCTACGCGGCGAGAATGCCGCTATGGCGCTCTCCTTACTTCTTCCGTTTCGCGACGTTGAATGCGACAGCGGTGCGGATCAGCTCTTTGAACGCCCCTTCGTCGATCGCATCGCCTTCGCGAATGTCGATGGCCCGTCGTATCTTTCCCTCGAGGCTCGAATTGAAGAGATGCGCGGGATCTCTCAGCGAGGCCCCGTGAAAGAAGGTCAGCTTCACGACCTGTTTGTAGGACTCGCCCGTACAGATACCCCCGTCGTGGGACCAGACCGGAGTTCCCGGGGACGACGCTTTCGCCCACTTCCATTCCTCGACGACCTCGGGGTCCGCCTCGCGGATGAGCTCGCGCATCCGCTTCAGCACCGAACCTCGCCAATCGCCGAGCTCGCGAACGCGCTGGTCGATCATCTGCGAGGCGGAGTTGGCTTCTCGGGAGCTATCTTCTCGTGCCATTTTCCTCCCCTCCCTTCGCTAGCCGCTCACGCCAATGGCTCGCCGTAGAGGTCGATCCCGTGCGGCTCCTGGATGATGTTGCCTCCGTCGACGACGAGCGCCTGCCCGGTGACGTAGCTCGCGCCCTCCGAGGCGAGGAAGGCGACGAGGGCGGCGACCTCGTCCGGAGTCCCCGGGCGGCCGACCGGCGTGTGCTTGGCGGCCTCGAGCTCGTCCGGCTCTGAGGAGGCGGTCGCGATCCAGCCGGGGGCGACAGAGTTGGCCGTGACGCCGTCGCGCCCATGCTCGATCGCGATCGTGCGCATCATCGCGTCCATCGCCCCCTTCGCCGTCGCGTACGCCGCGCTCCCGGGCGCGGTCACGAAGGGCCCGGTCACGGACGAGACCATGGCGATGCGCCCGTAGCGGCGCTCGACCATCCCGGGCAGCGCGGCCTGCGTCGTGTGGAAGGCAGTCTTGAGCGTGATCTCGAGCTCCCGCTGCAGATCCTCGGGCGCGAGCTCGCGGAAGCGCGCGCTCACCGGCGCAATGCCCGTCTGCGCGAGGCCGGCCGAGTTCACGAGGATGTCGATGTTTCCGGCCGCCTCGACAAGGCCGAACGCCTGCTCGCGATCGGTGAGGTCGGCCACGTGCGCGGAGACGTCGGCGCCCTCGGCTCGAAGCTCGGCCGCGCGCTCCTCGATGCGCCCGGTCGTCGACGTGATCGCCACGCGCGCGCCGAGGCGCGCGAGCAGGCGCGCGGAGGCGAAGCCGATCCCTGCCTCGCTGCCGCAGCCGGTGACGAGGGCGGCACGACCCGCGAAGTCGAACGGATTTCGAGACATCAGTGTGAAGACTATGGCGCGAGCGGTCTCCGAAGACTTCGACGGAAGGCAGACTCCCGGCGGATGTTCCGTCGCAAGCTCGAGGCTTCGCCCGACTTTCCGATCGACCGCGACGAGGTGATCGAGATCTTCTGGGCGCTCGCCAAGATCCATGCGAATACGCTCAAGACAATCGCTATTCTCCGAGGAGAGGACGATGAAGAGGAAGAGATGGAGCCCTGAGGAATGGGCCGAGTTCGACGCCCAGAACGAGGAAGTGGCACGCCGTCTGGCGAGCCGAATCGCGCGCATCCAGAAGGAGCTCGACGAGAAGCGCCGCCTAGCGGCTGAGCGTCGGGTCCCGCGGCGCCGGCTCCTGGGCTTTCTCTAGCCCTCGAGCGGAACGATCTCGAAGGTGTCCACGTCGATGAGGCCGCGGTCCGTGATCTTCAGCTTCGGAATCACGGAGAGCGCAAGGAACGCCAGCGTCTGGAACGGTGCTGGGAAGGTGCAGCCGAGGTCGCGCGCGGCCGCCAGGCACGCCTCCGAGCCCGCCACGACCTCCTCGTAAGGCGCATCCGAGAGCAGCCCCGCCACCGGGAGCGGGAGCTCGGCCTGCACGCCGCGCTCCGAGATGACGACGATGCCGCCGCCGAGCTCGGCCAGACGCCCGACGGCCCGCGCCATGTCGCCGTCGTCGACCCCGACGACGACGATGTTGTGCGCGTCGTGGGCGATCGTTGAGGCCATGGCGCCGCGCTGCAGGCCGAAGCCGCGCACGAAGCCGAGGCCGATCCGCCCCGTCCCGAGGTGGCGCTCGATGACGGCGATCTTGGCGAGGTCGCGCGCAGGATCGGCGACCGCCAGCCCGTTCTCGACCTTCGGCTCCTCGTGCAGCTCCTCCGTCACGATCTGGCCCTCGACGAGCCCGATCACGCGCGCGGCGCCGCCCTCCCACGGGATGTCGAAGTCGTTCGAGGCGGTCGGCTGCACGTGGACGGTGTTCTTCACCCAGTCCGGCACCTCGGCGCGCGGGAACTCCTCCACCGGGCTCCCCCGCTTCAGGACGAGCTCGGGCTCGAAGGACACGAGATCGGGCAGCAAAAGAAGGTCAGCCTGGTAGCCGGGCGCGAGCGCGCCGAAGTCGCGCAGGCCGTGCCAGGTGGCCGGGTTCAGGGTCGCCATCACGAGCGCGTCCTCGGGCGCGACGCCGAGCTCGACCGCGCGGCGCACGATCGAGTTCATGTGCCCCTCCTCGGCGATGTGCTCGGGCTCGCGGTCGTCGGTGCAGAAGGCCATCCGGGCCGGCCCGAACTCGGCCACGAGCGGCACCAGCGCCTCGAGGTTCCGGGCCGCGGAGGCCTCCCGGATCAGCACCCACATCCCCGCGCGCAGGCGCTCGCGTCCCTCCTCGGGCGTCGAGGCCTCGTGGTCGGAGCGGATCCCGGCGGCGGCGTAGGCCTGCAGGTCGCGCCCGAGGACGCCGGGCGCGTGCCCGTCCACATGCGAGATCTGCTCGAGCCCGAGCTTCTCGAGCTCGTGCGGATCGCCGGCGACGACGCCGGGGAAGTTCATCATCTCCGCGAGCCCGATCACGCGCCGGCGGCGGAGGAGCCCCTGCAGATCGCCGACAGTGAGCGCGCGCCGCGGCGACTCGAACTTCGACGCGGGCACCGACGACGAGGCCATGAAGAAGATGTCGAGCGGCACCTCGTCGGCGAGGTCGGCGAGCCAGTGGATCCCGTCCGTGCCGAGCACGTTCGCGATCTCGTGCGGGTCGGCGACGACGGTCGTCGTCCCCATCGGGAGAACGAGGCGCGCGAACTCGTCCACGAGGAGCTTCGACGACTCGAGGTGCATGTGCGCGTCGACGAGGCCCGGGACGACGTACTTGCCGCCCGCGTGGATGATCTCCTTGCCCGCGTAGGAGCCGAGGCCGGCGACGTAGCCGTCGCAGATGGCGATCTCGGTGTCGAGCCACTCGCGCGTGAAGACGGAGAAGACCTTGCCGCCCTCGATGACGACGTCGGCGAGCTCGTCGCCGCGCGCGACCGCCAGGCGTCGGGCCAAATCGGGCATGGGGCGACGATATAGGAGGGTCGCGAAACTCCTAGCGAAACGAACCTAGATGGGGCGTGCGGCTACCGGGAGAAGCGTCCCCGGCCAAAGAAGCCAAGGAGGGCCAAGACGACAATGACGATGACGATGATCCAAAGAATCGACACGTGATCCTTTCGTTAGGGCGCGCCGACTCTACCGCTCGCCGCGGCTGGGCGACGGCCAGCGGCGTCATATACGCGCTACCTTGGGAGGAGTACCGGGGTCAATCTAGGAGGCAGGATGGCAATCGCAGTAATCGTTGAGCTTCCGAGCAAAGAGGCCTACGAGACCCTCACGGAGACGATGTTCGGCACGAAGCGGGCTCCGGCGGTCGACGGGTGCATCATTCACACGATGGGCAAGGGCCCGAACGGCTTCCGTGTCGTCGACGTCTGGGAGTCGCAGGAGGCATTCGACACGTTCATGAACGACAAGCTCACGCCGGCCATGGAAGAGGCCGGAATGAGCGACATGATGGGGAACCCGCCCGAGATCGTCGACCTCCTACATGTGATCGTGAACGAAGAGGTTCGGGTCTAGCTCTTGCCCCGCTGGCGGTTACGCCGCCAGACGTAGGCAAGTCCCGTACCGACGAGGCCAACCGTCGCGGTGAGGCCGCGGCGGCTGGCGCTCACCCTCGCGCCCCTCCGCCCCACGCTTAGGCCCGCGCCTCGCTTGCCCACGTTGAGCGTGAGGCCGGGGAAGAGCTTCTTGCGCCGCTGGAACCGCCAGCCCATCAGAGGCCGACGATCTCGTCCGGGCGCACCGGAACGCGGTTGAGCTCGCGGCCGGTCGCGTCGCGGAGAGCGGACACGATCGCGGCCGTCGAGACGACGGTCGGGGCCTCCCCGACTCCCTTGGCGCCGTAGGGCGCGTCGGGCTCTGGCTCCTCGACGAGGTCCGAGACGACCGGCGGCATGTCGAGCGTGGTCGGGATGAGGTAGTCGGTGAAGCTCGCGTTGGTGATCAGGCCGTCTTTCGTCTGGATCTCCTCCATCAGCGCGAGCCCGAGGCCCTGGGCGGTTCCGCCCTCGATCTGTCCTGCAACCGCCTGGGGGTTCATGGCCTTGCCGACGTCCTGCGCGGTTCCGATCCAGACGACGCGGGTGAGCCCGAGCTCGACGTCGACCTCGACGACGACCTTCATCGCGGCGCAGGCAAAGGCCACATGGGCGGGGCCGCTTGTGATCTGGCCGGTCTCGGGGTCGAGCGGCGAGGTCTGGCGGTGCCGGTAGACGCGCTCGATGTCGATCTCCTCGCCCGGCGGAAGCGTCCCGCCACGGCTTTCGAGCTCGTCGCGCACGGCGAGGCAGGCGGCGCGAACTGCGCCCGCGGTCATCCATGTCTGCCGTGAGGCCGAGGACGAGCCGGCCGAGCCGACGCCCGCGGTCGTGTGCGGCGCGATCACGACATCGGCGATCTCCGGTAACTCGGTGCGCGCCACCTGGCCGATGATGTTGACGACGCCCTGCCCCACTTCCGCAGCTGCCGAGTGCACCTCGGCGACGAGCTCCCCGCCTGCGTCGGCAAAGAGCCGCACGCGCGCGGCGCAGTAGTCGTCGAAGCCCTCCGAGTAGCAGATGTTCTTGAACCCGAGGGCGAAGCCGACTCCGCGGCGGATGCCGTCGCCGCGCGTCGTGTTTCCGGCGCCGCCGGGAAGGCGGATCGGGTCGCGCGGGAGCTCCTCCGCCTCCGGTTCGAGGAGGGCGGCGCAGCGGCGGATGACCTCCGCGACGGGCAGCGAGCCTTCGATGCGCTGGCCGGTGGGCAGGCTGTCGCCGGGGGCGAGGGCGTTCCGCAGGCGAAGCTCGATCGGGTCGAGCTCGAGCGCGGCCGCGAGCTTGTCCATCTGCGCCTCGGCGGCAAAGCAGGTCTGGACGGCCCCGAAGCCGCGCATCGCTCCGCACGGCGGGTTGTTCGTGAAGGCCACGCGCGACTCGATGAGCGCGTTCGGAACGGCGTAAGGGCCGCAGGCGAAGGAGGCCGCATTCGAGCAGACCGCCGTCGAGCTCGAGGCATACGCGCCCCCGTCGAGGACGATGCGCATGCGGACGTTGACGAGCTTGCCGTCCCGGTTCGCGCGGTGCTCGGCCCAGATCTTCGCGGGGTGGCGATGGACGTGGCCGGCGAAGGACTCCTCCCGGTTGTAGACCATCTTCACGGGCCGGTTCGTCTTCAGCGCGAGCATCGCGCCGTGGATCTGCATGGAGAGGTCCTCGCGCCCGCCGAAGGCGCCGCCGACGCCGGCGAGGTGGATCCGCACCTCCTCCGGGCGGAGGTTGAGGCAGGGGGCGACTTGGTCGCGGTCGACGTGCAGCCATTGCGTCGCGACGTAGATGTCGATGCCGCCCTTCCCGTCCGGAACGGCGAGGCCGGACTCGGGCCCGAGAAAGGCCTGGTCCTGGATGCCGAGCTCGTAGACGCCGCTGACGGTGATCTCGCCGGAGGCGTCGGGATCGCCGTGGCGAATCGTGATCTCGCGGACTGCTTCAGGTGCGTTCTCGGCATCCGCGAGCGGGGTCTGCGGGACGTAGTCGACGCGGACGGCGGCCGCGGCCCGGCGCGCCTGCTCGGGATGCTCGGCGGCGACGAGCGCGACGGGCTCACCGAAGTAGCGCACCTCTTTCATGGCGAGCACCGGCTGGTCGGCGAACTCGAGGCCGTAGCGCTTCTCGCCCGGGACGTCGCGGTGGGTGAGGACGGCGTGGACACCGGGCATGCCGCGTGCCTCGGAGATGTCGATTCCTTTGACCTTGGCGGCGGCGTGGGGGCTGCGGACCGTGTGGCCGAAAAGCATGCCGGCGGCGAAGAGGTCGCTCGAGTAGGCGAACTCGCCTGTCACCTTGGGAACGGCGTCGACGCGGCGAACGGACTCGCCGACGCGCCCGAGCTCGAGCTTGCGCGCGGGCGTGCTCATCTTCGGCACGCTTTCTTGTGAGTGCGCGCGCCACGCGCGCGGTTTTCAGCGCTAGGCTGAAAGCGGGTGGTGGTGTGGGGTGGCCCCGAGGGGTGTGGTGTTCTCATGAGCCGGCCGCTGCCATTCGCACCGCGTCGAAGATCTTCGCGTACCCCGTGCAGCGGCAGAGGTTGCCGGAGAGCGCCTCCCTGATCTCGTCCTCAGACGGGTCCGGCGAGCGCTGCAGCAGATCCACCGTCGCCACGATCAGGCCCGGCGTGCAGAACCCACACTGCACCGCGCCTGTGGCCGCAAACGCCTCCTGCACCGGATGGAGCGCCCCGCCCGACCCCAGGCCTTCCACCGTCACGACCTCGTGCCCGTCCGCCTGCGCCGCGAGCACGAGGCACGCGCACACGAGCGACCCGTCCAGAAGGATTGAGCACGACCCGCACTCCCCCTGCTCGCACGCGTTCTTCGACCCGGGCAGGCCCATGTGCTCGCGCAGCGCGAAGAGGAGGCTCTCGCCCTCCCAGACCTCGGCCTCCTTCGGCTCGCCGTTGACCGTCAGCTCAATTCTCATGTGAGACACCTGTTCAGCGCGCGGCCGACCAAGACCTCCAGCGCATGGCGCCGGTACGCCGCTGTCCCGCGCACGTCGTCGATCGGGGACGCGTCGCGCGCGACGTTCTTCGCCAGCTCTCCTGCGTCTTCGAGCGGCGCCACCACCAGCCCGGGCGTCGGCCCCGCCGACCCGTAGGAGACCCGCACCTCGCCCGCCTCGCGGTCGATTGCGAGGCAAAGGGAGACGACCGCGATCACCATCGCGTTCCGCGGCCCCACCTTCATGAACGTCTGCCGCATCTCCCGCGGCTCGAGGCGAACGGCCACGATCAGCTCGTCTGGGAGGAGCGCGTTCTGCTTCGGCCCCGTGAGGAAGCGCGCGACCGGCACCATCCGGATCCCGCGCTCGGCCGAGGCGATGACCACATCCGCCTCGTAGACGAGGAGCGGCGGCAGCGCATCGCCCGCCGGCGAAGAAGTCGCCAGGTTGCCTCCGAGCGTGCCGCGGTTTCGGATCTGCGGCGAGCCGACCGTCCGCGACGCTTCCGCGAGCGCGGGCAGTACCTCGGCGAGTCCCGTCGCCATCGCCTCGGCGTAGGTCAAGCTCGACCCAAGCCGGAGCGTCCCGTTCTCCCGCCCCCAGCCCCGAAGCTCGTCGACCTCGTTCAGGTTGAGGAGCGCCTCCGGCCGCGCGCGATCGAAGTTGAGGTCGACCATGACGTCGGTCCCGCCCTGGATCGGCAGGGCATCGGGCCGCTCCGCCTTCAAGGCCAGGGCTTCGTCGACCGTCCGCGGGGTGAGCACATCCACGCCGGACAGCCTAAACCGGTGAACCGGCGAGGTGAACCACCGAAAGCGGGATGGAATCAAGCGGACGGGCGCTGCAATACTCCGGGAGCGGCAAATGGCAGGACTTCCAGGCGGCGGCTCCGATGCGGCGGGAGCCGTTTCCCGGAAAACGGTTGGGGCGGAACCCATGCGGTGTTTCCGCCCCACATCCCTTTCAAGACTCGGCCACGGCCTCCACCTGCTCGACGGCTTGCTCGAAGGCCTCATGGGGTTGCGCGCCGAGGAGGAGCAGTCGGCCGCCCAGCGCGAAGGCCGGGATGGCATGGATCCCGTTTCGCTGCGCCTCGGCCGTCGCCGCGTCCACCTGCTCCGCGTAGCGCCGGTCGACGAGAGCGACTGCCGCTTCCTCACGATCGAGACCCGCCTCAGCAACGAGCCCGAGCAGGACCTCTTCGTGCCCGATGTTCTGGCCTTCCGCCCAGTAGGCGCGCATGAGCCGCACGTGCACCTCCTCGTGGAGGCCACGCTCGCGCGCGAGCTCGGTCGCCTCGAGCGCCTTGCGCGAGTTGGGTACCACCTCGGGGGGCGGGTTGTACGGCATGCCCGAGGCCTCGACCATCTTGCGCGTGCGCTCGTGCACGTCCTCCGGGTAGCGACGATAGAGCTCTTCCCGCGGAATGCCCTCGGGCGGATATTCAGGATGAAGGTCGAAGGGGAGCCATTCGACGTGAGCGCCAAACCGGCGCCGGAGCCACTCGGCCCGCTCGAGGGCCACGCAGCAAAACGGTCAGATGTAGTCGCTCCAGATCAAGACGGAGAGCTCGCTCACCCTTCGAGGGTACCCACCTATCACCGTGCTGAGGGATAGGCGCGGCGCTTTCGGGCATGGATGATGAGCGAGAAGCGTTTGTCAGGTGGCGTTGCGGTCACGCCCTGCAACCAGGAGATCTCGTGACCACGATCATCGAACGCACGCCCGCGACGCGAGGAACCTTCCTCAAGACGGTCCTCCTCTTCCTGGCCTTCACGGCCGCGTGGGTCTACGGCTTCGCCAACGCAAGCCACGATCTGCCGGGCATCGTCGTGGTGGCCATCTTCCTCCTCCCGCTCGTGGCGCAGTTCATGGCCGGCTTCGCGCTGGCCCGCCAGGAGGCTTATGCGCTCCTCGCCTACGCCCCGCTCCTTGCGCTCTTCGGCCCGAACGTCTCCTCCGCGCTCTTCGTACCGCTCGCGATGCTCGCCGTCTTCCCCGGTGCGCCGCTCGTCCTCCTCGGCATCTTCCTCCGCCTCCGGATGGAGCCGCGCGAGGTCGTCGAGGACTGGTTCTAATAAGAGCCCCATTCGGAATGAGGCTCTGAGCCCCATCCCGAAAGGAGCTCTAGCCCTTCCGCCTGAGCGAGACGATCTCGGCCGCGACCGCGATCGCGACTTCGGCCGGCGTGCGGGAGCCGATGTCGAGCCCGATCGGCGCCTTGATCCGCGCCAGCTCCTCGTCGCTCACGCCCTCCTCGCGGAGGAGAGCCTCGCGGGCCTCAGTCGTCCGCCTGCTCCCCATGGCGCCGATGTAGCCGGCCGGCGACGCTAAGGCGGCCTTCAGAGCCGGCACGTCCAGCTTGTGGTCGTGCGTGAGGACGCAGATCGCCGTGCGCTCGTCGACCGGCGCGTCGCGCAGCACCTCGTCGGGCCAGCCGACAACGAGCTCGTCGGCATCCGGAATCCGCTCTGAAGTGACGAAGCGCTCGCGTGCGTCGGACACCGTCACGCGGTAGCCGAGGAGGCGGCCGACCCGGGCGAGCGCGGCCGCATGGTCAACGGCGCCGAAGACGTACATCCTCGGGCGCGGGAGGAACGGAAGCGTGAAGACGTTGCCCTCAAGTGCGGGCTCGGAGCCGCCCGCCGCGGAAACGATGCGCTTCTCCCCCACGCCGTCGCCGGCCACGACGCTCTCGAGCGCCACCGGCCGTTCCTCCGCCACCGCGGCCGCGAGGTCCGAGACAACCGCGTCGTCGACCAGGTCGACGAAGACGTGCACGGTGCCGCCGCAGGGCAGGCCGACCTCGAAGGCCTGCTCGTCGTCGATGCCGTAGGTGACCAGCCGGGGCCGCTCTCCGGCGAGCACCGCGCGCGCCTCCTCGTAGACCGCCGGCTCGACGCAACCGCCGGTGACCGACCCGACGATGTCGCCCCGCTCCGAAACGGCAAGTGAGGAACCGGGCTCGCGCGGCGCCGACCGCTCGGTCTTGACCACGGTCGCCGAGGCGGCCCGCAACCCTTCGGCGCCCCAGCCACGCAGTGTCTCGAGGATCTCCCTCACTCGTAGAAGGTAACCAACGCCCGGAGCATGAGAGGATCCTCCCATGAGGACGCTCTTTGCGAACGCCTACGTCGTCACGATGGACGACGCCGGCACGGAGCTCTCGAACGGCTGGATCCTGGTGGACGACGGCTTCGTCGAGCAGGTCGGCGAGGGCAATCCGCCGCCCGCCGAAGCCTACGAAAACCTCGGTGGCTCCCTCGTCACGCCGGGGCTCGTCAACACGCACCACCACCTCTACCAGACCCTCACGCGGACGCGGGCGCAGCAGGCCGATCTCTTTACCTGGCTGAAGACGCTCTATCCCCTCTGGAGCCGCGTCGACCGCGAGGCGGAGTATGCGGCCGCGCGCACGGGACTCGCTGCCCTCGCCCTTGGCGGGTGCACGACCGCCTTCGACCACCACTACGTCTTTCCGCGCGGGCAAACGGGGCTCGTGGAGGCCGAGATCCAGGCGGCCCGCGAGCTCGGCGTGCGCCTCGTCGCCTCGCGCGGCTCGATGGACCTCGGCGAGTCCGACGGCGGCCTGCCTCCGGATGAACTCGTCGAGGACGCCGACGACGTGCTGGCCGACACCGAGGGCCTCGCGGCGCTGCACGAGCCCGGCCCGGGCGCCTGGACGCAGATCGTCGTCGCGCCCTGCTCGCCCTTCTCCGTTTCCAAGCGGCTCATGCGCGAGTCCGCCGACCTGGCGCGGAAGCTCGGCCTCCGCCTCCACACCCATCTGGCCGAGACCGTCGAGGAGGAGGAGTACTGCCAGGGCCTCTTCGGCTGCCGGCCCGTCGAGTACCTCGAGCAGGTGGGCTGGCTCGAGAGCGACGTCTGGTGCGCGCACTGCGTCCATCTCTCCGGAGAGGACGTGGCTCGCTTCGGGAGCACGGGAACCGGAGTCGCGCACTGCCCGACCTCGAACATGCGCCTCGGCGCCGGGATCGCACCGGTGCGGGAGCTCCGGGATGCGAACGTCCCGGTCGGCCTCGGCGTCGACGGGTCGGCCTCGAACGAGCGCGGTGACCTTCTCTTCGAGGTCAAGCAGGCGCTCCTCGTCGCCCGGGCCCGCCACGGACCCGCCGCAATGACCGTCCGCGACGCCCTCAGGATCGGGACGCGTGGCGGCGCGCAGGTGCTCGGGCGCGACGACATCGGCTCCCTCGAGCCGGGCAAGTGCGCCGACTTTGCGGTCTGGCGGATGGACGGGCTCGAGCTCGCGGGCGCGGACGATCCGCTCGCCGGCCTCATCCTCTCCGGCCCTCACCGCGCCGACCGGCTCTACGTCGGAGGGAAGGCCGTCGTCCGCGAAGGGCATCTCGTCCACGGCGACGAGCACGAGATCGCCGCCGAGCATCGCGTCCAAGCGCAAAGATTCCTCGCGTGAGCGCCTCGATCTCCACACATGTCCTCGATACCGCCCTCGGCCGGCCCGTCGAGGGTGTGCGGGTCGAGCTCTTCCGCGGAGAGGTACTCGTCGCGGCCGGCGTCACGGACGCGGACGGCCGCATCGGCGAGCTCGCAAGCGTTCTCCCCCCGGCGGCGTATCGGATCATCTTCCACCCCGCTTCTGAGTTCTTCACGCGGGTCGAGCTCGAGATCGCGCTCGGCGAAGGCCACTTCCACGTCCCCCTGCTCGTCTCCCCCTACTCGTGTACGACCTACCGCGGCAGCTGAGCCAGGAAGAGCTCGCTGAGCTCTTCGAGGGCCACACGCGCTTCGTCGAGCGCCTGGCCCAGCTCGAGAACCCCCTCGGGCAGGCGCGGAAGGTCCTCGCCGAGGCGCCCGAGGAGGAGCAGGTCGAAGCCCTGGCCACGCACCCGCGAATCGGCGCCAGCGAAGGCCTCTCCGAGCGCTCCGCCTCGGAGCAGGGCTCCGACGCGGACCCGGCGCTTCTCGCCGCGCTGGCGAAGCTGAACAAGTCCTACGAGGAGAAGTTCGGCTTTCGCTTCGTCGTGTTCGTAAACGACCGCCCGCGGGCGGAGATCCTCTCGCTCTTGCGCGAGCGGTCGCAGCGGGCCCGCGGAGAGGAGCTCGCAGCCGGGCTCGACGAGCTTGTGGCGATCGCGCTGGACCGATGGCGAACCCGGTAGCTCACACCTACGGGAAGGAGGCGGTCTCGGTCTACCGGATCGACGGCGAGCGCCTCTTCTCATGTGAGGTCGACGTCATCGTCCGGGGCGCCGCGTTCGAGTCCTCATATACGGAAGGGGACAACTCACTCGTCGTCGCGACCGACTCGATGAAGAACTTCGTCCACCGGATGGGCCTCGAGTACAC
>JBDTRS010000037.1:0-15980 GCA_039931575.1 Gaiellaceae bacterium | reverse complement strand
CTACTCGGACAAGACCGGGATGCGAATCGTGATCGAGCTGAAGCGGGATGCGATCCCGCAGGTCGTCCTGAACAAGCTCTACAAGCACACGCCGCTCCAGTCGACCTTCGGCTACAACGCCGTCGCGCTCGTCGACGGAGTCCCGCGGACGCTGAGCCTGCTCGAGCTTCTGCGCCACTACCTCGACTTCCAGAAGGAGGTCGTCACCCGGCGCACCAAGTACGAGCTCCGCCGGGCCGAGGAGCGCGCGCACATCCTCGAGGGCTACATCATCGCCCTCGACAACCTCGACGCGGTCATCAAGCTCATTCGCGGCTCCGAGGACGGAGACGAGGCACGCACAGGCCTGCAGGAGCAGTTCGCCCTCTCGGAGATTCAGGCCCAGGCGATCCTCGACCTGCGCCTCCAGCGCCTCACCGGTCTCGAGCGTAAGAAGATCAAGGACGAGCACGCCGACCTCCAGGAGCGGATCGCCGAGCTCCGCGCGATCCTCTCGGACGAGTCGCGCATCTACGGGCTCATCCGCGAGGAGCTCCTCGAGATCAAGGAGATCTACGGCCGCGGCGACGACCGGCGAAGTGAGATCGTGGCCGGCGAGGACTCGCTCGAGCTCGAGGACATGATCGCGGAGGAGGACATGGTGATCGCGATCACGCGCTCGGGCTACGTCAAGCGCCTCCCGGTCGCGACGTACCGCGAGCAGCGGCGCGGCGGCATCGGTGTCATGGGCATGGACCTGAAGGAGGACGACTACATCGAGCATCTCGTCGTCGCCTCTACGCACGACTACCTGCTCTTCTTCACCTCGGTCGGGAAGATCTACCGGCTCAAGGTGCACGAGCTCCCGCTCGGGAGCCGCCAGTCGAAGGGCCGTGCGCTCGTCAACCTGTTGCCGCTCGCCCAGGAGGAAAGCGTGCGCACGCTGATCGCCACGCGTAACTTCGAGGAAGCAGAGTATCTCGTCCTCGCGACGAAGAAGGGAATCGTCAAGAAGACACGGTTCGCCGAGTACAACACGCCGCTCAAGGCCGACGGCATCATCGCCATCAAGCTGCGCCAGGACGACGAGCTCGTCGCTGTCCTGCACTCCTCGGGCGACGACGACATCCTGTTCGTCTCGCGCAAGGGCCAGGCGATCCGCTTCAACGAGAAGGACGCGCGCCCGATGGGCCGCGCGACCTCGGGTGTCGTTGGCATGCGGCTCCGCAAGGGCGACGAGGTGATCGCCGCGAGCCTCGCCAAGGACGACTGGGATTTGCTCGTCGTGACCGTTAACGGGTACGGCAAGCGCACCCGCATCGATGAGTATCCGGTCAAGGGCCGCGGCGGGCTCGGTGTGAAGACCGTGCAGCTGACGGAAGCCCGCGGGCAACTGGCCGGCGCCCTCGTCGTCCGGGACGGCTACACGCTCATGCTCATGTCGACCGGCGGGACCGTCATCCGCGTCCCCGCAGAAGAGGTGAAGAGGCTAGGCCGCGCGACGCAAGGCGTGATTGTCATGCGCACGCGCAAGGGCGAGAAGGTCTCCACGATTGCGCCGGTGATCGAGCAACCCGGCGAGGCCGAAGAGGAGCTCGAAGCGGAGCCGGTCCCTGTGGCCGAAGAGTAGGTTCGCGGCCCGGGCCGGGGAAGGTTAGGGAGGATTTCGGCGGGTTTAGGGGTTCACAAAGGCCCGCGCCGATGGTAGGTTGCCTTACCGTCCCTCCCGCATTCGAAAAGAGTGTTCCCATGGCTGTACCACGGCAAGTTGACCTGCTTGAACCAGTAAACCTCTCCGAGCACCTCGACAAGATCGAGCTGTATCTCGGCCAGGTTTGCCAGGTCGCCGGCATCTCGAAGATGCAGCTCGACTACTGGACCAACAAGGCGCAGATCCCGACCAAGGGCAAGAAGCAGCGGATCTACGACATGGACGCCGTCGAGACCGTCATGCTCATCAAGCAGGGGAAGGACAAGGGGCTGAACCTCTCGACCGCCATCGACGCCGCGAGCAAGTTCAAAGAAGAGCGCTCCGCCTGAGCTAAGAGGCTAGGCCTCGCGCAGGACGCCTGCGGCCGATTCCGGCGCAAGCGTGTTCAGGAAGTAGCCGGCTCCGAGCTCGAGTCCGGCGAGCACGGACAAGCGCGGAAGCACCTCGATGTGCCAGTGCCCTCTGGGGTGCACCCACGCGTTGACCGGAACGTCGCCCTCGGCTACGCGCAGACGCCGGATTCCCTCGGCGAGGAGCCGGAGCGCAGGTGCGAGTCTGGGGCTCGAGAACGGCTCCTCCTCGCAGTCGCGCGGCGTCACGAGCAGCTCGTAGGGCTGGCGGCCGGCGAACGGGCAGAGAAGCACCAACCCGTCACGCTCTACGACCACGCGGATTCGCTGCTCGAGCTCGCCCGCGAGGACGCGGCAGAGGACGCAGCCGCCGGCTTCCTCCTGGACGCGAGCCTCTTCGCCGACGAGGGGCGGCTCGTCCTTCAGCCAGACGAGCTGGGAGTGGCTGTGAGAGAGACTCGCGCCGGCTTCCCTGCCTTCGTTGAGGATGGCCTGCATGTAGCCGAATCCGCTCTCCTGGGCGGCCGCCGCGCGGTTCTGCCAGGCCTCGGCGACAAGGTCGAGCTCGCGACCGGCCAGCTCGGCGAACGTGCGGACGTGTCGCGGGGAGTGAACGACCACCTCTTGCCTGCCGAGCGCCGCGCGGCGCGCGAAGAGCCCGTCGCGGTCGCCCTCATCCGACCAGGGCCCGAAAGCCGGGAACTTGTTCGGGACGACCCGGACCCACCAGCCAGGGGCGTCAGCAGGCCTCCCGGGCGGGCCGAGCGCAAAGGTCTCGGGCGGCGTAGCCGACTCTCGCCCCGCGCAGAAAGGGCAGCCGGCGAGGTCGTCCTCTCGCTCGGGGGTGTCCGGCCGGATCGTCCCCGGACGCTGCGCGCGGGCGGGTGCGATCACGACCCAGCGGCCCGAGACGGGGTCTCGGCGAAGCTCTGGAGGCGTCTCCGTCGTCAGCGAGATTCGTTGGATCCGCCGCCCATGAACGGACGGAACAACTCGATCGGGAGGGGGAGGAACGTGGTCGTCGAGCGCTCGGACGAGATCTCGAGCATCGTCTGCAGGAAGCGGAGCTGGAGCGTGATCGGGTTTTCGCTCATCACGTTCGCCGCATCCTTCAGCCGTTCCGAGGCCTGGAACTCGCCCTCGGCCGCGATCACCTTCGCGCGCCGCTCGCGCTCGGCCTCCGCCTGGCGGGCCATCGCTCGCTGCATTCCCGACGGGATCTCGACGTCCTTCACCTCGACGATCGAGACCTTGACTCCCCAGGGAGAGGTGGACTCGTCGATGATCTGCTGGAGGATCGTGTTGATCTTGTCGCGCTCCGATAGGAGCTCGTCGAGCATGTGCTGGCCCAGCACGCTTCTGAGTGTGGTCTGGGCGATCTGCGAGGTGGCCACCATGAAGTTCTCCACCTGCACGATCGCCTTTTCGGGATCGATGATCCGGAAGTAGGCGACCGCGTTCACGCGCACGGGGACGTTGTCCTTCGTGATCACTTCCTGCGGCGGGACGTTCAGCGTCACCGTCCGCAGGTCGACGCGGACCATCTTGTCGATCACCGGAATGAGGAGGAAGAGACCGGGGCCCTTGGGCGGGGAAAGCAGGCGCCCGAGGCGGAAGATCACGCCCCGCTCGTACTCGCGCGCGACGCGAACAGATGCTGAAAACAGGAAGAGGATGATTGCGACAACGGCCGCGATTGCGATCAGGGCAGCAGTCATGGGGCTCCGTTTCCTCGGGGGCGACCTATCCTACGCCGTCGCGACAGCGGCGGTTTCCGCACGACGGACGTGGAGGACGAGCCCGTCCTGGATCCCGTCGACGAAGACCGAATCGCCGACGCCGATCGGTTCTCCGCCGGTCTCGGCGCGCCAGAGCTCGCCGTGGACGAAGACGAGGCCGGCCGGATCGAGCGCCTCGCGCACCACACCGACTTGGCCGACGAGCTCCTCCTGTCCGGTGACGGGACGACGACGACGCACCTGGACGACCTTCGTGACCGCGACGGCGGCTAAGAGAGCGAACGTTCCACCGATCGCGAGAGCCACCCAGATGGAGACCTGGTAGTTCGGCCCCGCGGGATCGAAGAGCATGAGCGAGCCGATGACGAAGCACACGGCGCCGGCGAGGGCGAGCGCGCCGTGGCTCGCCACGAACGGCTCGGCCGCGAAGAAGGCGGCGGCGAGGAGCATGAGGAGAACGCCTGCGGCGCTCACGGGAAGAACCTGGAGCCCGAAGAGGCCGACGATCAGCGACACCGCTCCGACGGTCCCCGGAAAGATGAGGCCGGGGTTGAAGAGCTCGACCGTGATCCCGAGCACGCCGAGTGAGAGCAGTAGCACGATGATGTTCGGGTCGACGATCGTGTCGAGGATCCGTTTCCAGAACGACATATGGATCGTGGTTACCTCAGCGCCGGCCGTCCGCAGGACGAATCCCTTCGGCTGGGTGCGCATCCCGTCGATGTCGTCGAGGAGAGTCGGCAGGTCGGGAGCGACCACATCGACGACGTTCATCTCCAGTGCCTCGCGGGCGGGGAGGTTCGAGGCCTGGCGGACAGCTTTCTCCGCCCAGTCCGCGTTGCGGCCGTGCTCGCTTGCGAGCGCCCGGATGTAGGCGACGGCGTCGTTCACGACCTTGCGGCGGAGGTCCTGGGGGATGTCGCCGCCGCCTGTCGAGATCGGAGTCGAGGAGCCGATGTTCGTCTGCGGCGCCATGGCGGCGACGTCGGCTGCCATCGTGATGAAGACCCCGGCGGACGCGTCTCGCGAACCGGGCGGATAGACGTAGACCACGACCGGAACCTTCGACTCGAGCTCCTTCTTGATGATCTCCCGCATCGAGGAGTCAAGGCCTCCGGGGGTGTCCATGAGGATGACGACGGCGTCATAGCCGTCTCGCTCCGCTCGTTCGATCGCCCCGGTGAGGTACTCCTGGGTGACGGGGTTGATGTCGTTCGAGAACTCGACCGCGAGGACGCGCGGCGTCTCCGCTCCCATCGCCGTCCCGCTCAGGGCGAAGGCTGCGATGAAGGCGCCGGCTAGCGCAAGAAACCCCCGCAAGAGCAGCATTTCCGAGTGTAAGAATTCTATCAGGATGCGCTCGCGCGCCTTGAGCGGTGGGGAGGCGTCTGCTCTTCTGCGGAGAAGCTCTCCCTGCCGTCATGACTTTCTTGCGGGCTGCCGCAATCGCCCTTGCGGTCGTCGTTCTCGCTCCGGATACGGCGTCCGCGGCCGTCCGGCTCGTCGCTCGCGACGAGCCTGTCGGTTCCGCCGGGCTGCCCACTCGCGCTCTCCCCGCCCGCCCCGCGCCGCTCGAGTTCGACCTGGTGGGGCTGCACTGGAAGGGGCCCGGCACGGTCTGGTTTCGCACCGCGCCCGTCGCCGGAAGCTGGAGCGCCTGGCGGCCCGCCACGGCGGAAGCCGAGGATCTGCCCGATCCGGGGACGCGGGAGGCGTCGGCACGCGGCCGCTGGCGGCTCGGGAGCCCCTACTGGACCGGGAGGGCGAGCCGAATCCAGTATCGGCTAGCCGGCGACGTTCGCCGGCTACGCGCCTTCTTCATCCGGAGCGATTCCGACTCTGCACGACCTGCAGCAGCCGCGAGGGCCGCCCAGCCGGCGATCGTCCGCCGCGCCCAGTGGGGAGCGGACGAGTCGATCGTGCGCTCGCCGCCGCGGTACGCACCGGCGGTGCACTTCGCAGTCGTCCATCACACCGCGGGAACGAACTCGTACACCGCCTCCCAGTCGGCGGCGATCGTGCGGGGGATCCAGCGCTACCACGTCCTCGCGAACGGATGGAACGACATCGGCTACAACTTCCTCGTCGACAAGTACGGCCAGGTCTTCGAAGGCCGCGGCGGCGGGATCGACAGGAACGTCGTCGGCGCGCACGCGCAAGGCTTCAACACAGGGAGCACGGGCGTGGCAGTCCTGGGGACGTACGAGTCGAGAGGCCTCGCCTCGACCGCCCGCGCGGCCTTCGTGAAACTGCTTGCGTGGCGGCTCGACGTCGCTCACGTCGATCCGCTGAGCCGGCTCACGTGGACTTCCGGAGGGAGTCCGAAGTACCCGGCGGGCACGCGCGTCGCGCTGCGCGCCGTCTCCGCACACCGCGACACGGGGCTGACGAGTTGCCCGGGCGGCTCTCTCTATGCGCAGCTGCCCTCGCTCGCCGCTTCGGCCGCGGCCGAGGGACTCCCAAAGCTCTACGGCCCGCTCGTGACGGGCGGCCTGGGCGGGAACGTCCGCTTCCGAGCGACGCTCTCGTCCGCGCTCCCGTGGACTGTGACGGTGCTCGATGCGGGGGGAGCGCCGGTTGCAGGCGGCTCGGGTGCCGCGGACGCGGTCGACTGGACCTGGGACGCTTCCGAGATTCTCTTCGGGAACTACACGTACACGATCGAAGCGGGCTCGGATGTGCTCGCGGCGAGCGGGGCGGTGCCAGGGCCTCCGCTCCTCGCGGTGAGCTCGCTGACAGTTTCGCCGGGCACGCTGACGCCGAATGGAGACGGCGTCGGGGAGACGGTGCAGGTTTCGTATTCGCTGACGACGACCGCGACCGTGAAGGTCGAGATCCTCGATCTCTCCTCGCGCGTCGTGCGCGCGCTCGTCACGGGCCAGGCCTACCGCGGTGGCACGCCGCGGCTGACGTGGGACGGGTCGACGGGATCGGGAGCGATCGCCAACGACGGCCGCTTCCGGGTGCGCGTGACGGCCGAGGCCCCGGGCCAGCAGGCCGTTCGGACACGAGCGCTGCTCGTCGACCGAACGCTCGGGCACCTCGGTCTGGCCCCGACACCCTTCTCGCCGAACGGGGACGGCCGGCTGGACGCCGCGAAGATCTCCTTCACCCTCGCGCGCCAAGCCGATGTGCGCGTGCGGATCATGAAGGGGACGCGCAAGCTGGCGGGCGTCTCGCCCACGAAGGCGATGGCCGCCGGCCGGCGCACGCTCACCTGGAACGGGCGCAACCAGTACGGCGTCGTCCCGGACGGCACCTACACGGCGAAGGTCGAGGCGACCGGGACACTCGGCACCCGCGTCCTCAGCATTCCCGTGCGAGTGGACACGCGCGCGCCTGCGGTGGGTCTTGTCTCGGCCCGCCGCAGCTCCGGACGAACGGTTCTGCGCCTGCGGCTCAGCGAGCCGGCGAGCGTCACGCTCGCGTACGGGTCTCCCTTCTGGTGGAGCGGCGGCGTCATGACCGTTGAGCGGCCGGCCGGGCTGGCGCGGTTGGTGATCGGCGAGCCGGCGGCCCGAGTCCGAGTCATGGCTTCCGATGCTGCGGGGAATCGCGCGCGGCCGATCGTCGTTCGCGTTCGGGCCGGCTAGCGCTCGAAGAGGATCTCGCCGCTCTCGACCGCCCGCCGCTCGCCGCCGACATCGACGAGGAAGCGGCCGCTCCGGTCGATTCCGACCCCGACTCCTTCGTCCCCGTCGACCGTGACTCGGCGAGAGCGCAGGAAGTCCCGTGCGCCGAGGCTGTCGTAGACGCCGTCGAGCCCGCGTTCGAGCCAAGCGTCGTAGTTCCGCTCGAGCCGGTCGAGGACGGCTGCGAGGACCGGCGCTCGCTCGCGCCGGACCCCGTCGGCCGTGAAGAGCGACGCCGGCTGCACGTTGGCGTCGCCCGGAAGCTCCGCCCGCTCCTGGTTCACGTTCAGGCCTATTCCGACGACGACTGCGCCGTCGGCCGTCTCAGCCAGAACGCCTGCGACCTTGCGGCGGTTGACCATGACGTCGTTCGGCCACTTGAGCTGGACGGCGAGGCCCATGACTTCCTCGACTGCTTCTGCCACTGCGGTGCCCGCGACGAGGGAGAGCTCCGCGACGACGCGATCCTCGGGCGGCCGAAGGAGCACCGAGCAGAGAATTGCCGTGCCCGCCGGTGTCTCCCAGGCCCGCCCGAGCCGCCCACGGCCGGCGGTCTGCACGTCGCAGACGGCGGCCGCACCTTCGGGCAGGCCGGGCTCGAGGAGCACCTGGGTCGATTCGCAGCTCTCCTGGTAGAGATACGGCCGCCCGAAGCGGCCGGAGAGGAGCGGCTCGACCCGCTCGGGCGCAAGCGAGTCTGGAGCGGTCACTTGATTACACTACAGCGACCGTGCAACCGACAGTGGCCCAGTCCCGTCAGACGCCTCAAGGTGCCTCGTTTCAGCGGTTGGTGCAGTACAGGAAGTTGAGCGACGTGGAGCTGGTCGACAAGGCGACGAACGGTGACGGGCGGGCGCTCGAAGCTCTCGTCGAGCGGCATGCACCGCGCGTCAACCGGCTTGCCGCCCAGCTCGTCGAGGATCTCGAGGACGCGCGCGATGCCGCGCAGGAGTCGCTCGTGAAGCTCTGCACGCGCCTCAAGCAGTTCCGCGGCGAGGCCCAGTTTGCGACCTGGCTCCACCGGCTCGTCGTGAACACGTGCCGCGACCGGATGGCCTTCCAGCGAATTCGCCGAGCCGAGCCCCTCAGCCTCGACGAGCAGGCAGCCTCAGAGGACAGCGACCCTTCGAACGCCGCGATGCTCACCGACCTTCGCCATGACCTGGCGGAAGCGCTTGCGCGCCTGTCGCCCGACCAGCGCATCGTCGTTGTGCTCCGCGACTCGTTCGGTCTGTCGTACAAGGAGATCTCGCGGGTCGCCCGCATGCCGGTCGGAACGGCGAAGTGCTACGTGCACCGCGCGCGCACCCGCCTACGATCCCTGCTCGAGGAGCAAACGCTCGCGTGAGCGCTGCCCTTGGGCGCGCGCAGATCGAGGAGATCCTGCCGCATCGCGATCCGTTCCTCTTTCTCGACGAGATCGTCGAGCTCGAGCCGGGCGCCCGCGCTGTGGCCCGTAAGCGAGTCCGTGAGGACGAATGGTTCCTCACGGGGCACTTTCCGGGCCGGCCGATCATGCCGGGAGTGATCATCGTCGAGGCGATGGCGCAGACCGGCGCCGTGGCCGTGCTCGCCGACGAGGCCAACCGGGGGAAACTCGCCCTCTTTGCGGGCATCGACGACGTCCGCTTCAAGCGCATGGTCCTTCCGGGCGACGAGCTGGAGCTCACCTGCGAGCTCGAGCGCGTACGCGGCCCGGTCGGACGAGGGAAGGCGACAGCGACGGTCGACGGCGAGCTCGCCGCCCGCGGCACGCTTACGTTTGCCGTCACCGACGGCTAGGCCATGCTCGCCGACGTCTCGAAAAACGGCTCGATCGGAATCATCGGCGTCGGGGCCTACGTTCCCGATCGCGTGATGACGAACGACGAGCTCTCCAAGCTCATCGAGACCTCGGACGAGTGGATCGTCGAGCGCACCGGGATCAAGCAGCGTCACATCGCCGACCCTGACCAGGCGGCGAGCGACCTGGCGCTCCCGGCCGCGCGGGAGGCTCTGGAGGCCTCAGGCCTCGACCCAGCCGATCTCGACCTCGTGGTCGTCGCAACCGTGACGCCTGACATGTTCTTTCCGTCCACCGGCTCGCTGGTGGCTGCGGAGCTCGGTGCGCCGGACGCGGCCGCTTACGACCTTTCCGCCGGCTGCACCGGCTTCATGTACGCGCTCGCCCAGGCCTACGGGACGGTCGCGGGCGGCCTGGCGCGGAACGCGCTCGTCATCGGTGCCGAGACCCTGTCGAAGATCATCAACTGGCACGACCGCTCGACCTGCGTTCTCTTCGGCGACGGTGCGGGAGCGGTCGTCATCGGCCGGGTTCCCGACGGTGGCTTCCAGGGGTTCGAGCTCGGCTCGGACGGCGAGGGAGGCAAGGAGCTGTCGATGCCGGCGGGGGGCTCGCGCAACCCTTCGAGCGCGGAAACCGTCGCACAAGAGATGCATTTCTTGCAGATGAACGGACGGGAGGTCTACAAGTTCGCGACGCGCGTGCTCGTGTCCTCGGCCGAGAAGCTGCTCGCCGAGTGCGGGCTGACCGTCGACGACATCGATCTCTACATCCCACACCAGGCGAACAAGCGGATCATCGACCACGCAGCGTCCAAGCTCGGCGTGCCGGAGGAGAAGGTGTTCGTGAACGTCGACCGCTACGGGAACACGTCGTCCGCCTCGATCCCGCTCTGCCTCGCCCAGGGCGTCCAGGAAGGGCGTTTGCGGCCGGGGACGCGTGTGCTGATGACGGGCATGGGCGCCGGGCTGACATGGGGCTCGGCCTACACGGTGTGGGGGAACGGGGCGGCGTGAAGGTCGCCTTCTGCTTCCCCGGCCAGGGCTCGCAGGACGTCGGGATGGGCCGCGCGATCGCGGAGCGCTTTCCCGAGGCTCGTGCGGTCTACGAGGAGGGCTCCGAAGCCGTCGGCTACGACATTGCGAAGGTGTGCTTCGAGGGGCCCATCGAGGTTCTGACGAAGACGGACGTGCAGCAGCCGGCACTGGTTGCGACCTCGCTCGCCTGCCTGCGCGCAGTCGAGACGGTGGGCATCAAGCCCGACTTCGTGGTCGGCCATTCGGTCGGCGAGTACTCCGCGCTTGCCGCGGCCGCCGCCCTCCCGGATCGCGAGGCCATCCTCCTCGTCCGGGAGCGGGGACGCGCGATGGCGGAGGCGGCCGATCGTCATCCCGGCGCAATGGCCGCCGTGCTCGGGCTCGACGACGCGATCGTCGAGGAGCTTTGCGCCGGCATCGAGAATGTCTGGCCGGCGAACTACAACTGCCCGGGACAAGTGGTCGTCTCGGGTGAGAACGCGGCCGTCGATCGCCTGCTCGAAGCAGCTACCGCCCGCGGGGCGCGCAAGACGGTGAAGCTCCGTGTCAGCGGCGCCTTCCACAGCCCCCTCGTCGAGCTCGCCGCGGAGAGCTTCAAGCCCGCGCTGGCGAGTGTTCGCTTCTCCGACCCGGCGACGCCGTTCATGTCGACGGTGACCGCGCGGCTCGAGGACGCCCAGCGGCTCGGCTCGCTTTTGGTCGAGCAGCTCACCGGCCCCGTGAAATGGACACAGGCGGTGCGTGGCCTCGTCCAGCAGGGCGTAACGATGTTCGTCGAGATCGGTCCGGGCCAGGTGCTGAGCGGTCTCCTTCGCCGCTGCGACCGCTCGCTGCAGACGATCTCGGTTGGCGATCCCGAGTCGCTCGAGAAGCTGCGGGAGACCGCCCCTGCCCACTGAGCCTTTCGCCTCGCTGGAGGGCAAGGTCGTCCTGGTCACGGGCGGCTCGCGCGGCATCGGAGCCGCGATTTCCCGCGAGCTTGCCGAAGCCGGCGCGCGCGTCGCCGTCAACTATCGCGCCGGGAAGGAAGCGGCCGAGGAGATCGCCTCGGAGGTGGGCGGCGTCGCCATCCAGGCCGACGTATCCCTCCCGGCCGAGGCGCAAGCCCTCATCGAGCGAGTCGAGTCCGAGCTCGGTGACATCGACGCGCTCGTCAACAACGCCGGCGTCACGCGGGACACCCTCATCGCGCGCATGAGTGACGAGGACTGGGAGACGGTGATCAACACGAACCTGCGGGGGTCCTTCAACACCTGCCGCGCCGTCTCGCGCCAGATGCTGAAGCGGCGTGCGGGCTCGATCGTAAACATGTCGAGCGTGGTCGGCCTGCACGGGAATCCCGGGCAGGCGAACTACTCCGCCTCGAAGGCCGGGGTCATCGGCATGTCCAAGGCGCTCGCCCGCGAGCTTGGATCGCGCGGAGTGCGAGTGAACGTCGTCGCGCCCGGTTACATCAAAACTGCGCTCACCGAGGTCATCTCCGAGGAGATGCGCCAGCTCATCCTCGGGAACACTGCACTGGGGCGGCTCGGCGAGCCGGAGGATGTGGCGCGTGCGGTACGCTTTCTGTGCTCTGACGAGGCCGCGTTCATCACGGGCGAGGTACTGCTCGTCGACGGTGGCCTAGGGATGTAGGGAGAAGCACGTGAGCAGCAACGGACGTAAGCGTGTCGTCGTGACCGGGGTCGGGGCGGTGACGCCGCTCGGGAACGACGCGGAGACATTCTGGGAGAACCTGACCGCGGGAAAGAGCGGCGCGGCGCCCATCACCCTGTTCGATTCGGCAGGCTTCGCCGTCCACTTTGCCTGCGAGCTGAAGGACTTCGACCCGACGAAGTGGATCGAGTACCGCAAGGCGCGCAAGATCGATCGCTTCGCGCAGATGATCATCGCGGCCGCGCGGATGGCGGAGGAGGACTCCGGAATCGAGATCGAGCCGGAGACGGAGCGCATCGGAGCTTCGGTCGCCACCGGAATCGGCGGGCTGAAGGCGTTCCAGGACTGCTACGACCAGTTGCTCCAGCGCGGCCCCGATCGCATCAACCCCTTCGCGATCCCGGCGATCATCCCCAACATGGGTGCCGCCTGGGTCTCGATGGAGCTCGGCACCCGTGGGCCTCTGTGGTCGGAGTGCACTGCCTGCGCAGCCTCGAACATGTCGATCGGCCAGGCGCTCGACGACATTCGCCTCGGCCGGGCGGAGGTAATGTTCGCCGGCGGCACCGAGGCCGGGATCACGAAGGTCGGGATCGGCGGATTCGGCGCGATGCGCGCCCTCTCACGCCGAAACGACGACCCTGAGCGCGCGAGCCGACCCTTCGACGCCGAGCGCGACGGCTTCGTCATGGGCGAGGCGGGTGGGATCGTCGTCCTCGAGGAGCTCGAGCACGCGCGCAAGCGCGGCGCCAAGATCTACGCCGAGATGGCCGGGTACGGGGTCTCCTCCGATGCCCAGCACATCACGGAGCCGGACCCGACCGGCCGGCATCCCGCGCGGGCGATGCACATGGCCATGGACGATGCGGGCATCGGTCCCGAGGACATCGACTACATCAACGCGCACGGCACCTCGACGCCGATCGGCGACGCGAGCGAGACCCGCGTGATCAAGATCGCGCTCGGCGAAGAGAAGGCGCGGAAGACGCCTGTCTCGTCAACGAAGGGCGCAACCGGGCACTGCCTCGGCGCCTCGGGCGCGATCGAGGCGATCCTCTCGATCTTCGCCGTGCAGCGGGACGTCGTCCCGCCGACGATCAACTACGAGCATCCCGATCCCCAGTGCGACCTCGACTTCATCCCGAACGAGTCGCGCGAGTGGAAGACCGACGTGGCCCTCTCGAACAACTTCGGGTTCGGCGGCCACAACGCCTGCCTGGTCATCAAGAAGTTCGAGGACTAGACCCCGCGTGTGACCGAGCGCTGGGCCACGTTCGACTGCTACGGGACGCTCATCGACTGGATGGGCGGCATCCGGGCGGAGCTGGCGCGGATCTGGCCCGACGAGGATGCCGAGGGCCTGCTCGAGCGCTACTACGAGATCGAGCCGCGGGTGCAGGAGGGCCGCGCTGTCTCCTACCGTGACGTGCTCGCCGAGACCCTCGGCCTCGTCGCCTCCGAGGGGGGTCTTGCTCTTCCGCCCGGTGACGAGAACGCGCTCGCCGACTCCCTGCCGTCCTGGCAGCCGTTTCCGGAGGTGCCCGGCGCACTCGCAGAGCTGCGCGGGCGCGGCTTCAAGATCGTTCCGCTCTCGAACACCGACCCCGACCTGCTCGCAGCGTCCCTAGAGCCCATCGGGGTTCCTGTCGACGGCCAGGTGACAGCGCAGGACGCCGGCTCGTACAAGCCCGCGCCGGGTCACTGGGAGCGCTTCTTCGAGCGCTTCGACGCCGACCGCGCGCACCACGTCCACGTAGCGGCGAGCCTCTTCCACGACATCGCGCCGGCCGAGCGGCTCGGCCTGAAGGCCGTCTGGATCAACCGCCTGAACGAGCAGAGCGACCTGCCGCGCGCCGCGGAGCTGAAGGATCTTTCCCGGCTCCCCGATGTCCTCGACGAGCTCGTCCCCGCAGCTACTCTCTTGGAATGACCCACCCGCCCGCGCCCTCCGGCTTGCTGGACGGCAGCAAAGCTTCGCCGGGCGGCGTTCTCGGTCGCCCACGTACGACAGGACGTACGCGGGCTCCCCTGTCTAACTCGACGCGAATGCGTATTGCTTTTCGCGCGTCAGCAAACCGGCATCGCGAGCGGGAGGATCATTAGCGGTGTCTACTCTGCGGGCCCGCTGCCCCGACTGCCGCACGCTGACGGCGGTCGCGCTCGGGGAGGGCGAGTACGAGTGCCACTCCTGCGGCCGCGCCTTCCGGGCCGCGATCGTGCGTGTGCCCCGGGCCTGGGGTGAGGACGGTGAGGCCATGGTGGAGGCCGCGTTCCTCGAGCTGCCGTATCCGGAGGCATCCGTCGTCGAGGAGGAGACGCTCACCGAGCAGAACTTGGCGATCGCCTGCTCCCTCCCCGTCCGCCCGCTCGTTCTCGGGGGCTGCTGCTGCGCCCACGTCGGGGCCGTCGAGTCGCTCGCAACCCGCTTCGAGCGCCTGGCCGTCGTCTGGTTGGACGCGCACGGCGACCTGAACACGCCGGCCTCGTCGCCGAGCGGCAACCTCTGGGGCATGCCGCTGCGGATGCTGATCGACTCGGGTAGCGTCGCGGCGGAGGACGTCGCGCTCGTCGGAGCACGCAGCCTCGACCCGCCGGAGGAGGAGTTCATCGTGAAGAGCGGTCTCCGCCTCGGCGAGGAGGGCATCGAGCAGGCGCTCGACGGGGTCGACGCTGTTTACGTTGCCTTCGACGGCGACGTGCTCGAGCCCGACTGCGGGATCGCCATGTTCATGCCCGAGCCGGGCGGGCTCACACCGGATGCCGCGGTCAAGGTCCTCGAGCAGGTGGCCGGGCGCACACAGGTCGCCGGTCTCGGCTTCTCCGGCTTCGTCGCCGACCCCGGCAACGTCGCCGGCCTCACGCGACTGTGCTCGGCCCTCGGCCTCTGAAGCCTGTCGCAAAGCGGGGCATCGTAAGATAAGCCGTTATGGCGAGCAGGATCGACGTCTCGATCGAGCACAGGGGCCCCGAGCGGGAGCCGGAGGAGAAGCACCCCAATACGTGCCCGAGCTGCCATTCGCACTATCGCGACGAGGAGCTCGAGGCGAGTCTGCGCGTGTGTCCCCATTGCGGGCATCACTTTCCGGTGCGAGCCCGGGAGCGCGTCGACCAGCTTGCCGACCGCGGGACCTTCGCCGAGGAGGATGCCGATCTCCGCTCCGCCGACCCGCTCGGCTTCTTCGACCTGCGTGCTTATACGGAGCGCATCGCGGAGGCTGAGGTCGCGACCGGGCTCGGCGACGCCATCATCGCCGGCGCGGCGGTGATCGAGCGGCGCCCGTGCGAGCTCGCTGTCATGGACTTCGCGTTCATGGGCGGGTCGATGGGCAGCGCGGTCGGGGAGAAGTTCGTGCGCGCCTGCGAGCGTGCGGCCGAACGGCGTGTCCCTCTTGTCTGCGTCACCGCGTCGGGAGGCGCGCGCATGCAGGAAGGGATTCTGTCCCTCATGCAGCTCCCCAAGACGGTTGCGGCGGTCGATCTCCTCCAGGAAGCCCCGGCCGGGTTCGTCTCCGTGATGACCCATCCGACGACGGCCGGCGTGCTGGCGAGCTTCGCGAGCCTCGGCGACATCGTCGTGGCCGAGCCGGGGGCTCTCATTGCTTTCACCGGGCCTCGCGTCGTCCAGCAGACGACCAAGGAGAAGCTGCCTGACGACTTCGGCCTCGCCGAGTCGAATCAGCGCTTCGGGCACGTCGACGCGATCATCCCGCGCCCCGAGCTCAGGCCGTACCTAGGCCGCGTTCTCGCGCTTTTCGAGCATGGCAACTGACAGCACCGAAGGCGCGGTCGAGCAGCTCAAGCTGCGCGAGCGCCTGGCCAAGCTCCGTGGGCTGCCGCTCCTCCGCGGCGTCGGCGTCTCTGGCGAGATGGCCCGGCTCCAGCGCCAGATCGAACGCATTGCAGCCGAGCCGAGCGCCGATGAGGTCTGGCGCGTCGTCGAGCTCGCGCGCCATCAGGATCGCCCCTACACGCTCGACTACGTCGAGCGGATGTTCGAAGACTTCATCGAGCTACACGGCGACCGCTCGCTCGCCGACGACCCCGCGGTCGTGACCGGGATCGGCCGGTTCGCCGGGGGCACGGTCGCGCTCAT
>JBDTRS010000036.1:0-16228 GCA_039931575.1 Gaiellaceae bacterium | reverse complement strand
GCACCTGCTCGGCTACGACCACGGCGCCGCCATGGAACGGCGCGAGCGCGAGCTCCTCGGGGCTTAGGAAAGGCACTCGTGGCAGCGCGCCGCACGCCAGCGGTCTTTCAGAGCTTCAACTACGCCTTCGAGGGCGTTATCCACGTCCTGCGCACACAGCGCAACATGCGCATTCACTTCGCGATCGCCGCCGCCGTACTCGTGCTGGCATTCGTCTACGACGTGACGCGACTCGAGTTGATCGCGCTCATGATCGCGATCGCCTTCGTGCTCATCGCCGAGATGGTCAACACCGCCGTTGAGGCGACGATCGACCTCTCGACGCCGTCCTTCGACCCGCTGGCCAAGATCGCCAAGGACATTGCCGCCGGCGCGGTCTTGATCGCCGCGGCGAACGCCGTCGCGGTCGGCTACCTCGTGCTCGCCGACCGGCTCGCGCGGCCGAGCGCCCGGCTGGTGAACTCTCTCGGCGACGCGCCCATCAATCTCACCGTCATCGCCCTCGTCCTCACGATCATCGTCGTGATCGCGATCAAGGCAGTGACCGGCCAGGGGACTCCACTGAGAGGCGGCCTTCCCTCCGGCCACGCCGGGCTTGCGTTCGGCGGTTGGGCGGCGATCACTTTCATCGTCCTCGACCACCGGATCGTCGTCTCCTTCGTTGCGCTGATCATGGCGCTGCTCGTCTCACAGAGCCGGGTCGAGGCCGGCGTGCACACGACGTTCGAGGTCGCGATCGGGGCGGTGATCGGTACGCTCGTCACCCTGATCCTCTTCCAGGTGTTCCGATGACCGACCAGGATCTCTACGAGCAGGCGCGCGAGGCCTCGCGCGCCGCCTACGCCCCGTACTCGAACTTCCTCGTCGGAGCGGCGGCCCTCCTCCGCGACGGGTCGGTCGTCACCGGGGTGAACGTCGAGAACGCCTCGTATCCGGTCGGGATGTGCGCCGAGCGCTGCGCCATTGCCCGCGCGGTCGTGCAGGGCGCGCGGCCCGGCGACTTCGAGGCGATCGCCGTCACGGCGTCCCCGTGCGGCGCATGCCGCCAGTGGATCGCCGAGTTCGGTGTCGATCGCGTCATCTTCCTCCATGAGGGAGAGCTCCTCACGCGCCGACCGGACGAGCTCCTGCCGGACAGCTTCGAGCTGTGAGATCGGGCTTCGTCGCTGTCGCGGGGAGACCCAACGTCGGCAAGTCGACGCTCGTAAACGCTCTTGCAGGCGGGAAGGTCGCGATTGTGTCCGACAAGCCGCAGACGACGCGGCGCCGGATCTCGGCGGTCGTGAACGGCCACGACACGCAACTCGTGCTCGTCGACCTTCCTGGGTTCCAGCGCCCCCGCGATGCCCTCACCGAGCGGATGCAGCGGACCGTGGACTCATCCCTCGAGGAGGTCGACGGCTACCTGCTCGTCCTGGGGGCCGATGAAAAGATCGGCGCCGGCGACCGTTTCGTGGCCGAGCGCGTGTTTGCCGCAGGCGCGCCGGTCGTGATCGCGCTCAACAAGGTCGACCGCCTGAAACCTGCGCGCATCGCCGAGCAGATCGCCGCCGCCGCCGCCCTCGGCGACTTCCATTCCCTCCATCCGGTGAGCGCCCTCCGCGCCGACGGGCTCGAGCCGCTCCGCGAGGACCTGTTCGGCCTCCTTCCGGAGGGACCGCGCTACTTCGGGGAGGGCGAAACGACCGATCTGACGCTCGAGGCGCGCATCGGCGAGCTCGTCCGCGAGCAGGCGCTCGCGCTCACCCGCGAGGAGGTCCCGCACTCGATCGGGGTCGAGCTCGAGGAGCTCGAGGAGGGCAGGGTCAAGGCCACGGTCTTCGTCGAGACGGAGTCGCAAAAGGGGATCCTGATCGGCAAGGGCGGCGCCATGATCCGGGAGATCGGATCCCGCGCGAGGCCCGAGGTGGAGCGCCTGCTCGGCGGGCAAGTCTTCCTCGAGCTGCAGGTGAAAGTGCGGCCGCACTGGCGGCGTGACGAGAATGTTCTCGAGAGATTCGGCATTTGAGGGCGACCGACGAGGAGGGGATTTGAGTTCCAGGTCCGCTGTTGAGTTCGAGGAGCAGCTCGCGCGCTTCCTGTTCGAGCGCTCCGAGGAAGCGCGCGCAGTGCGCGTGGGGGAGAAGGAGACGAGTGAGCAGGCGGCGATCGTCGCCCGCCACTCGGATCTCTTCACGCGAGAGCAGCACGACGGGCTCCGCCTCGAGGAGGAGGGCGCCGAGGGCGACGCCCGCGAACGGCTCTTCAGGCTGCGGGAGGCGTGCGCTGGCGGCATCGTCGTCCGGGAACTCGCCGACCGCTCCGACCGGCTCGAGAACGCCATCCTCGCCGAGCGTGTCGAGTTTCAGGGCGAGGGAATGCCGATTCGCTCGGCGCAGGCGCTGCTCGCGGTGCTCGACGACTACGGCGCGCGGGACGAGCTGGGCAACCTCGCCGCCGATGCGTCCGCGCGCTTCAACGACGATCGATACGAGCTGATCGCCGCAGGCGAGGCTCTGGATGCCGAGCTCTCCGGCGACGCGGACCCTGTGCACCGGAACGCCGCACGAAAGGGAATCGAGCTGCACGGCCTTGCCGACGCGCTCGGCCGCGCGGCCCGCGCGCAGGACGAGTCGTTCGGGCCGCTCCGCGAGCGCTGGGCCGACCGCATCCTCGGAGAGGCCAGGGATCCAGAGCCCGCCTCCTCCCACGTCTCGTACCTGCGACGGATGTCGCCCCTCGCCGGGCTGTACACGAAGGAGCGCGCGGTTCCGGTCTCGCTGGAGACCCTCGGCCGGCTCGGCTTCGACCTCGCCGCCGACGAGCACATCAAGCTCGATCTCGACGACCGGCCCCAGAAGAACCCGCGCGCTTGCGTGATCGCGTCCGACCCGCCGAACGTCGTCCACCTGATCACCCGCGCCCAGGGAGGCCTGCACGACTACCAGGGCTTCCTCCACGAGGCGGGCCACGCCCTCCACTACGCAGGCTGCGACCCGGCCCTGCCGTACACGTTTCGGCGACTCTCGCGCGACCACGCGCTGACGGAGATCTACTCGTTCCTGCTCGAGTCGGTCACGCGCGAGCCCGGCTGGCACGCCGAGTATTTCGACCTCGACCTCGACCCCGACGAAGCCGCGGATCGCGCGGAGGCGACCCGGTTTCTCGACGTTCTTCTCTTCCGGCGCTACGCCGCGAAGCTTGACTACGAGCTCGAGCTCTGGGCGGACTTCGAGCACGCGCCCGACTACGCGCCGAGCTACGCGGAGCGCCTGCGGCAAGCGACCGGCTTCCGCTACCGGCCCGACGGCTACCTCGCGGACATGGACGACGGGTTCTACTCCGCGGATTACCTGCGTGCGTGGATCCGGGCCGCGCAGCTCCGCGAGCACCTGCGCGACGCGATCGGCTCCGACTGGTGGCAGCGGCACGAGACCGGCGAGCTCCTGCGCGAGCTCTTCGCCGAGGGCACTCGGCCCTCGAGCGAGGAAATCGCGGCGCGAATCGGTTTCGACCCGCTCGACACCCGGCCGCTCGTCGACGAGCAGCTCGCCAACGCCTGATCCGAGTGACCCTCGGACGAGGGATGCGCGCGAATTCGTGCCGATTAACGTCTGGGAAGCGGCTATGCCAGACGACAATCGAGCCCAGAATGCGCGTGTTCGCAGGCGACGGCGCCAGAAGCCGTCCGTGACGAACATCAACATCTTTGCGCTCGCGCCTCCCGCCGAGGGCGCTCCGACGATTGCCGCCCAGTCCGCCGTGGTGTCGGTCGATCCTCGCGAGCACGACGACCTCTTCGGCGAACATGTTGTCTCCTCGGAGTGGCTCGAGCGGAGGAGCAGGCGCCTCGAGAAACAGGAGCAGGAGGTCAAGCAACGCGCGCTCGAGGTCGAGCGCCGCGAGTCCGAGCTCGACGAACGCGAGGCGCGTTTCGAGGCCGACATGTATCTGCGCGAGGACGAGGTCGAGGTGCGCGAGCGCAGGCTCGCTGAGCTCGAGGAGCGCCTCGGGCAGAAGGAAAGCGACCTCGGCACCTTCGTCGCCCGCGTGCAGGGCGGCCTCCTGGCCGACGCGGGCTAAGACTCCCACCGTCGCGCGGGGGCTACACTGAATTCATGGCGCAGGCGCCTGCTCTTCCGAGCGGGTTCGAGCTTCCGCTCGAGCCCAGGCTCCCACGCATCGGCTCCGTCGACCAAGTCGCGGTCGAGGAGCGTGCTGCGTCTCTCTCCCGCCGTTCGATCAAGCGGGAGTCGAAGCTCTTTGCGCTCGACCTCGCCGTTCGCATGATGGACCTGACGACCCTCGAGGGCGCCGACACGCGCGGCAAGGTGGCGGCCCTCTGCTCGAAGGCGATGCGGCCCGATCCCGCCGACCTGACGGTGCCGCCCGTCGCCGCTGTCTGCGTCTACCCGAACCTCGTGCCCGTGGCGCTCGAGCGTCTTGGTGACAGCGGCGTGAAGGTCGCGGCGGTTGCGACCGCGTTTCCGTCGGGCCAGTCCCCGCTCGAGATCAAGGTGGAGGAGGCCGCGAGCGTGGTCGAGATGGGCGCCGACGAGGTCGACATGGTGATCGATCGAGGTGCGTTTCTTTCTGGCAACTACGCCAAGGTCTACGACGAGGTGCGCCGGGTGAAGGAGGTCTGCGGCGATGCCCACCTAAAGGTCATCCTCGAGACCGGCGAGCTCGGCACCTACGACAACGTTCGCCGGGCGAGCTTGCTCGCGATCGCCGCGGGCGCCGACTTCATCAAGACGTCGACCGGAAAGATTCAGCCCGCTTCGACGCTGCCGGTCACGCTCGTCATGCTCGAGGCCATCCGCGATGTGCACGAGGAGACCGGCCGGAAGGTGGGCATGAAGTCCGCGGGGGGCATTCGCCACGCCAAGCAGGCAGTCCAGTACCTCGTCGTCGTGCACGAAACACTTGGTCCAGAGTGGCTCACTCCCGATCTCTTCCGCTTCGGCGCATCCTCGCTTTTGAACGACGTCCTTCTCCAGATCCGCAAGGAGAAGACCGGTCGCTACCAGAGCCCGGACTACTTCACCCTTGACTGAGCTCGAGCGCAAGCAAGACCGCTCGCCGGTCCCGTCCGCGTTCGAGTACGCGCCCGCGCCCGAGTCGCGGGAGATCGTCAAGCTCCAGGAGCGCTACGGGCTCTTCGTCGGGGGGGAGTGGATCGAGCCGCGCTCCGGCGAGTTCCACCCGACTATCAGCCCGGCGACCGAGGAGCCGCTCGCCGAGGTCGCCTACGCGGGTGCCGAGGATGTCGCGCTGGCGGTCGATTCGGCGCGGGAGGCCTTCGAGAACGACTGGTCCGAGCTGGCCGCGAGCGAACGAGCGAAGTATCTCTTCCGCATTGCGCGCATCCTCCAGGAGCGCTCGCGAGAGTTCGCCGTGCTCGAGTCGCTCGACGGCGGCAAGCCGATCCGCGAGTCGCGCGACGTCGACCTCCCGCTCTCGGCGGCGCACTTCTTTTACTACGCGGGCTGGGCGGACAAGCTCGAGTACGCGTTCCCCAACCGCAAGCCGCGCCCCGTCGGCGTGGCGGGCCAGATCATCCCGTGGAACTTCCCGCTCCTGATGCTGTCGTGGAAGATCGCTCCCGCGCTCGCGGCAGGGAACACGGTCGTCCTCAAGCCGGCTGAGACGACGCCGCTGACGGCGCTCCTCTTCTGCGACGTTGTCCGCCAGGCCGAGCTCCCGCCCGGTGTGGTCAACATCGTGACGGGCGACGGCCGCGCCGGCTCGGAGCTCGTCAAGCATCCAGGCGTGGACAAGATCGCCTTCACCGGCTCGACCGAGGTCGGCAAGGAGATCCAGCGCACGGTCGCGGGCACCGGCAAGAGGCTGACGCTCGAGCTCGGGGGCAAGGCCGCCAACATCATCTTCGACGACGCGCCGCTCGATCAGGCCGTCGAGGGGATCATCAACGGCATCTACTTCAACCAGGGACATGTCTGCTGCGCCGGTTCGCGGCTGCTCGTGCAGGAGTCGATCCACGAGCAGGTGATCGCGAAGCTGAAGCGCCGCATGGGGACGCTGCGCGTCGGCGACCCGCTCGACAAGAACACCGATGTCGGCGCGATCAACTCCAAGGAGCAGCTCGAGCGCATCAAGGAGCTCGTCGCGGCCGGGGAGGAGGAAGGGGCGGAAATCTTCCAGCCGCCGTGCCGCCTGCCCGAGAAGGGGTGGTGGTTCGCGCCGACTGTGTTCACGAACGTCGCGCAGAGCTATCGGATCGCGCAGGAGGAGATCTTCGGGCCGGTGCTGTCGGTGCTGACATTCCGGACGCCGGATGAGGCGGTCGAGAAGGCGAACAACACCCCTTACGGCCTCTCGGCGGGTGTGTGGACGGAGAAGGGGTCGCGGATTCTTTCGATGGCGCAGCGGCTGCGCGCCGGGGTGATCTGGGCCAACACGTACAACCGCTTCGACCCTGCCTCACCCTTCGGCGGCTACAAGGAATCGGGTTTCGGGCGGGAGGGCGGCCGGCACGGCCTGGAGCCGTACATGAGGTTCGAATGAGCGGCCTTGGGTCTCTGGGGCCACCCCGTGCCTCCACCCACCTTGATCGTATCGCCGGCCGACGCGCGCATGGCGCGCCAAATGGGGCGAGAGCGTGAGGCTTCCGGTCAACAAGACGTACAAGCTCTACATCGGTGGAGACTTCCCGCGCTCCGAATCCGGGCGCTCGTACGAGGCGGAGGGCGCCAACGTGGCCCTCGCCTCCCGCAAGGACGTCCGCGACGCAGTGCGCGCAGCTCGCGAGGCGTTCCCGAAGTGGGCTGGGCTGACGGCCTACAACCGCGGCCAGGTGCTCTACCGGGTCGCGGAGATCATGGAAGGCCGCCGCGCGCAGTTCGCCGAGCTCACCGGTGACGAGGCCGAGGTCGACCTCGCGATCGACTCCTGGGTCTGGTACGCGGGCTGGGCCGACAAGCTGGCCCAGGTCCTTGGATCGTCGAACCCGGTGGCCGGGCCGTACTTCAACTTCACGGTGCCGGAGCCGACCGGTGTGGTCGGCGTCGTCGTGCCCGAGGAGCCCCCGCTTGCGGGCCTGGTGGCCCATCTCGCTCCTGTCATCGTCGGCGGAAACGCCGCGGTCGTGATCGCATCCGAGCGCCGGCCCCTCGCGGCTGTCACCCTCGCCGAGGTCCTGGCCACCTCAGACGTGCCGGGCGGCGTCGTGAACCTTCTCACGGGGCGCAAGGCCGAGCTCGCGCCCGTCCTCGCCTCCCACATGGACGTGAACGCAATCGATCTCTCAGGGGCGGACGGCGCCCGCTCCGAGCTCGAGCGCCTTGCGGCGGACAACGTCAAGCGCGTTGTCTCGAACGGCGACGGGCAATCCCCGTGGCACGTGGCGGCATTTCTCGAGCTCAAGACCGTCTGGCACCCGATCGGCGTCTAAGGCCTGGCCTTCACCTACACTGCGAAGGTCGCCCATGGCCCTTCGGCTCGAAGAGCTCGCCAAGACAATCGACCACACGCTGCTCGACCCTCACGCCGGCCGCGAGGAGGTCCAGGAGATCTGCGCCCGTGCGCGCGAGCTCCATGTGGCGTCCGTCTGTGTCCTCCCCCTGCACGTCGAGGCGGCGGCGGGAGAGCTGCGCGGGTGCGACGTGAAGGTCTGCGCCGTCGTTGGCTACCCGGAGGGCGCCGCGGCCTCGAAGGCAAAGATCGTCGAGGCCGAGCGCTGTCTGGACGAGGGTGCCGGGGAGCTCGAGTTCGCCATGAACGTACCGGCGATGCTCGCGGGCGACTTCGCTCTCGCCCGAGACGAGCTCGTCGCCTTCGTCGGCACCATCCGCATGCGAATCGCAAACGGCGGGCGGGGGACGGTCGTTCTCAAGGCCGTGATCGGAACAGGTCGCCTCGACGACAAGCGGAAGAAGCTCGCCTGCAAGATCGTGGAAAGCGCCGGCGTGGACTTTGCCCAGACGTCGGCCGACGGTGCCCCGGCGACGGTGCACGACGTCGAGCTCCTGCGCGACTACCTGTCCGAGAGTGTGGGCGTCAAGGCCTCGGGCGGCATCGAGACTCTCGACGACGTCCTCACGATGGTGAACGCGGGCGCCGGGAGAATCGGCTCGCCGGCGGCGCTCGACATCTTGAGCGGCGCAGCTCAGCTCGATCGCGTCTCCTGATGAGCCGGTTCCGCCAGGCGATCTCCGAAGGAGACGGCATCTCGGTCGTGCCGATGCTCGACGGCGCCGTCGAGGAGCTAGCCGCGGTCGCCGAGGAGGCCGGGGCCGAGGCGGTCGCCGTGCTCGCCGCCGACATCGGCCGCGCCCGCGCGAGCACGGGGCTTCCCATTCTCGCCCGTGGGGGCGACCCGGAGGCGGTGGCAGCCGCCGGCGCCGACGCATGGATCCTTCAATTCGGCGACGAAGCGGAAGCGGTCTTTGCTCGCGCCCGCGACCTCGGCCTCGACTGCGCGGTGGACGTTCGCGACGAGGACGCGCTCGAGGAGGTTCTCGAGCGGATCGACCCAGACATCGTCCTCATCTCCGAGCGAGGGCTCGACGAGGACGAGGAGCACCTCGAGCGAACGCTCGACCTACTGGCGGACGTTCCCGCCGGGAAGCTCGTCATCTCGGAGGCCCACGTGATGGCACGGGAGCAGGTCGTCGCGCTCGAGCGCGCCGGTGTCGACGCGATCCTGGTTCCGGGAGAGCTGCTCCGGAACTCTCCGGACTTCGCCTCGGCCCTCGCGGAGCTGACCGGCCGCTAGCCGCTCGTCGTCGTGAACATCTGGTCGAGTCGCGGCTCGAGGCCGAGCGCGAGCGCGATCGCCCGGTCGGCGCGGCGAACAAGGAGCTCTCCCTCGACAGCAAGGTCGGTTGCCTCCTTGGCAAGGTCGTTGACCTCTTTGCCTCGCGTCGCGAGCAGGGGATCGTCGAGCGCGATCTCGAGCTCCTTGGCGATCAGCGCGAGACTGTCGCGGCTACGCTCGAGGCCCTCGGCGAGCTTGGCCGCGTCCTGCGAGACCTCGGTCACCTCGCGGAGCCCGTTGGCCGCCTCGAGCTCCGCCGAGAGAAAGCCGTCGATGTCCTCGATCGCCGCCTGGCCGCGCTTGGCGGCCGCGATCACGCCGGCGCGATCCTCTCCCTGGGCGGCGGCCGAGATGTCGGCGAACGCCTCACGCAGGCGCGACTCGGCCTCGTCGCGGCGGTCCTCCGTCGCGCGATACGTCTTGTAGAGCGCCTTGGCGTGCGAGTCGCTCTCGCTACCTCCGCACGCCGAGACGAGCACCGCGAGCGTCAAGGCGACCACGAAGACCGCTGAGAAGGAAGATCGCATCTGGAGGGAGGCTGGCAAGGGAGGCGAGCGAGCAGCGCCGAGACAGTACCGAGTACGGCGGCACCCCCGCCTGATCTGTCGGGCGTGTTGGGCACAAGCAGTCTCGGCCGAAATCGCGGCGCAGCCGAAGATTTCGGCCGATTAACTAGCCGAAGAACGCGCGGGCGACGTCGTACCACTGCGGCGGCACCGTCTTCAGCTCGGCGACCGCTTCGGCGAGCGGCACGTCGACGATCTCGTCGCCGTGGAGCGCTGCCATCGTCCCGAAACGGCCCTCGTGCACCAGGTCGGCCGCCTTCAACCCGTAGCGCGTCGCGAGCACGCGGTCGCGCGGGGTGGGGGAGCCGCCGCGCTGGACGTGCCCCAGCACGGTCACCCGGGTCTCGAACCCGGTTCGCTCCTCGATCTCACGGGCGAGCTGGTCACCGACGCCGCCGAGCCGCACATGACCGAACTGGTCGGTGGCCGGCGCTGCCTGTGCGACCTGCCGCCGCTCGCCGGAGGCATACGTCAGCTCGTAGCCTTCGCTCACGACCGCGATGGAGAAATCCTTGCCGCGCTCGTGCCTGCGCTGGAGATCGTCGCAGGCCTCTTCCACGGTGATCGGGTGCTCCGGGATGAGGATGACGTCGGCTCCCCCGGCGATTCCGCTCATCACGGCGATCCAGCCGGTATGCCGGCCCATCACCTCCACCACCATGACGCGGTTGTGCGACTCGGCCGTCGTGTGCAGCCGGTCGATCGCCTCGGTCGCAATGAAGACGGCCGTGTCGAAGCCGAAGGTGTAGTCGGTCGCGGAGAGATCGTTGTCGATCGTCTTCGGGACGCCGACGACCGGGAGCGAATGCTCTGCGAAGAGCCGGGCCGCGACCCCGAGGGTGTCCTCACCGCCGATCGCCACGAGGGCGTCGAGGCGCTCGGAGGAGAAGTGCTGGAGCACCCGGTCGACCCCGCCGTCGGTCTTGTACGGGTTCGTCCGCGTCGTCCCGAGTATCGTCCCGCCGCGCGGCAAGATCCCGGAGATCTCTCGCGGCCCGAGCGGCGCGAACCGACCGTCCACGAGCCCGCGCCAGCCCTCGCGCACGCCGACGACCTCGTTCCCGTGCGCGAGCGAGCGCCGTGTCACGGCCCTGATGACGGCGTTCAATCCGGGGCAATCGCCGCCACCGGTGAGGACTCCAACTCTTTTGGACATCCCGTCTAACTTCGTGGGCGGCTAGTCGTCTTGTTCGTCAAAGTCTCGGGAGCTGCATGGAGGGAGACCGATGCCGAAGGCGGGAATCGAACCCGCACGGGGCGATGCCCCACTGGATTTTGAGTCCAGCGCGTCTACCAGTTCCGCCACTTCGGCGCGAACCATCGGAATCATCGTATCGGGACAGGGTTGATGGACGTCCGTAGCGGCGTCATAATGGCCCACCCACACGGAGCGGCCCATTCTGGCGTGAGGTCGGTGCCCGCTCAAAAAACCCCTTCACGGTGATTGCACCCCGCGTGCAGCGCCGAGAGACACAGTCGGGCGAACGAGGAGGCGCAGTGAGAAGAAGGACACTCTTGTCGGTGCTGGTCTTGGTAGTCGGAGCTTTCGCGTTCCTCGCCGCGGGTTGCGGCGGGGACGACGGGAGCGCGGGCGGGACCGGAGGAGACACTGGCGGCGGCGGGAAGACGGCGAAGATCGTCTCCGACCTGCCGCTCCAGGGCTCCTCGGCGGGCCAGACGGAGACGATGGTGAACGCCATCAAGCTCTATCTGGAGCAGATCGGAAGCAAGGTCGGCGACTACACGATCACGTACGAGTCGTTCGATGACTCGACGGCGGCCAAGGGAGCATGGGACGAGGCGACGTGCGCCGCGAATATGCGGCAGTACGTTGGGGATGAGACCATCCTCGGCGTCGTCGGCACGTTCAACTCCGGCTGCGCGGCGATCGCGATTCCGATCGCGAACGAGGGCACGCTTGCGATGGTCAGCCCGGCGAACACGAAGGTCGGACTGACTCACGTGGGCCCAGGCTCCGAGCCGGGCGAGCCGGACAAGTACTACCCGAGCGGCACGCGCAACTACACGCGTGTGGTTGCCTCGGACGACTTCCAGGGCCAGGTCGACGCGAGCTATATGAAGGATGCGCTTGGCGTCACCAAGGTCTACATCCTCGACGACAAGGACTCCTACGGTAAGGGCGTCGCGGATGCGTTCGAGATCGCGGCCAAGGACATCGGCCTGACGGTGGCCGGCCACACCGGCTGGGACACGAACGCGTCAAACTACAAGGCTCTGATGACGCAGATCAAGGCCAGCGGCGCAGACGGCATCTACATCGGCGGCATCTCCGACTTCAACGGCGGCCAGGTCATCAAGGACAAGGTCTCCGTCGTCGGGGACAACGAAGCCGTCAAGCTGATGGTGTCTGACGGGTTCGTCGTCGATTCGCTCTTCGACGAGGCCGGGGCGGACAACCTCGCCGGGACCTACGGGAGCGCTCCGGTGCTCAACCCGTCGGATCTCACCGGCGCAGGTAAGTCGTTCGTCGACGCCTACACCGCCAAGTTCGGATCGCCGGAGGTCTACACGGCGTACGCCGCGGCGGCGGCTCAGGCGCTCCTCGACGCGATCAGCCGCTCCGACGGCTCGCGCGAGGATGTCATCGCGAAGCTGTTCGAGACGAACATCACCGACGGGATCGTCGGTCCGATGTCGTTCAACGCGGAGGGCGACCCGAAGCAGGGTCTCATCTCGGTCTTCCAGGCGGAGGCAAGTGGCCCGCCGTGGAAGTTCGTCGAGGCCAAGCAGTTGAGCAACGAATAGTCGCTAGTCGGACGAGGGGGCCGGGTCTTGACCGGCCCCCTCGCTTCCGTCGTAGCCTTACCCGTTGGCGACCGCAGAATCCGCATCCGCTGATCTAGTCCCCAGGCGACTGCCGGTCGCGCAGATCCTGCTCTGGATCTTCGGAACCGCGATCCTCGCCGTTGTCGGGATCTGGCTGATCCGGAACGCGGTCGACTCCCCAGACCGGTTCCTCGAGGTGACGCTGATCGGGGTCACCAACGGCTCCGTCTACGCCCTCATCGCGCTGGGGTACACGCTCGTCTACGGGATCATCGAGCTGATCAACTTCGCCCACGGCGACAACTTCATGCTGGGCACCTTCCAGGCGAACTCGATCGTCACCGAGGGTTCGTTCCAGATCCCGCTCTTCCCGACCACCTTCGTGCTCGGGCTTCCTCTCGGCACCATGGCGGTCGCAAGCGACTCCGGGGCACACCGGGCGTACACGGTCGCGATGTGCCTCTTCTGGTCGATGCTCTTTTGCATGACCATCAACGTGGCCATCGAGCGGATGGCGTACAAGCCGCTGCGAAACCAACCACGGCTCGTCCCTCTGATCACGGCGATCGGCTTCTCGTTCATCCTCCAGGACGTCGGCCTCGTCTGGAAGGACGCGGGACCCCAGCCGCTTCCCTCGATCCTCCCCAAGGAAGACATCTTCACGTGGCGTTCGGCGAGCTACAGCTGGAATGACCTGATCGTCGTCGGCGTCACCCTCCCGCTTCTCCTTGCGCTCACCTATCTCGTGCGCCGGACGCGGTCGGGCAAGGCGATGCGCGCAACGGCGCAGGACATGGACGCTGCGGCCATGATGGGCATCAACGTCGACCGGACGATCTCGTTCACGTTCGCCCTCGGCGGGGCGCTCGCAGGCGCGGCGGGCGCAATCTACGCGCTCTACATCGGGACGTCGAAGTTCGACCTCGGCTTCCGCCTCGGGCTCTTCGCGTTCACGGCGGCCGTGCTCGGCGGGATCGGCAACCTCACCGGCGCGGTGCTGGGAGGGTTGGTGCTCGGCCTCATCCAGGCCTACAACGAAGGGTTCGCGGACGCACGCTGGACGACGACGATCATCTTCGGCGTGCTCATACTCATCCTCGTCTTCCGCCCGTCGGGGCTCCTGGGCGAGCAGGTACCGGAGGGCCAGTGAGCAGCCAGGCGAGCGGGCCGCCTCCTGATCCTCCTACGCGTCCAGAGCGGTCGGGCTCCGACCTGCTGGGATCCTGGCGGCGCTTCCGGCGGGAGAATCCTCGAGCACGCTTGGTCTTCCCGGCGCTCGCCGTCGCTCTCGCTTTCTCCTATCCATGGTGGGGGCTCGAGGGCCCGCTCTCGCCGATCTTCAACGACGGGCTCGGAATTGACAACGACACGCTGTTCGTGATCTCGGTCTACGTGATGCTCGCCCTCGGCCTCAACGTCGTCGTCGGCTATGCCGGCCTCCTCGATCTCGGCTACGTCGCGTTCTTCGCCCTCGGCGCCTACACCCTCGGCTGGTTCGGGTCGGGCCTCTTCGACTCGCGGAGCATCCATTTCCTCGACACGAACGCCGCCAAGCTCCCCGGGATCCACTTGTCCTTCTGGGTCGTCCTCATCCTCGCCGGAGTGATCTGTGCGATCGCCGGCGTCATCATCGGTTGGCCGACGCTGCGCCTGCGCGGCGACTATCTCGCCATCGTCACGCTCGGCTTCGGCGAGATCATCCCGGACGTCTTCCGCAACGGCGACAGCATCTTCGGCCACAACCTGACGAACGGCGTTCGCGGCGTCACCCAGCTCGACCGCCCAGGCTTCGGCGAGGGCATCAGCAACGCCACCGGTGGTGTTCTGCCTGACCGCTTCGGCTCCCTGGAGCTGCGGCCGTGGTACTTCACGGTGCTCATCATGATGCTCGTCACGGTCTTCGTGAACCTGCGCCTGCGCGACTCGAAGATGGGCCGCGCGTGGATCGCCGTGCGGGAGGACGAAGTCGCCGCCTCCGCCATGGGCGTCCCGCTCATGCGGACGAAGCTCTGGGCCTACGCGATCGGCGCCATCTTCGGTGGCTTCGCGGGCGCCGTGTACGGCTCGTTCATCAACGGCATCTTCCCGACGAGCTTCTCGTTCCAGATCTCGGTGATCGTGCTCGTGATGGTGATCCTGGGCGGCATGGGCAACATCTGGGGCGTGATCGCCGGGGCGACGCTCGTCTCCTGGCTCAACTTCACCGGGTTGGACAAGATCGGCGACTGGATCAACAACGGCATCCCGGGGACCGGCAACGACATCGAGATCTCGAAGTACAAGATCGGGATCTTCGGGAGCCTGCTCGTGCTCATGATGCTGTTTCGGCCCGAAGGTCTCATCCCGAGCGCTCGCCGCAAGGCGGAGCTCGCCGAGGGCGACGGCACCGCCTCCCTCTACGACGCGGCCGCGTGATGGCAGAACCCGCTCCCAAGGGCAACATCCTCGAGGCGATCCACGTGCGCAAGGAGTTCGGCGGTTTGATTGCGGTGAACGACGTCGACTTCGCCATCCCGCGCGGAGCGATCGTGAGCCTGATCGGGCCGAACGGAGCCGGCAAGACGACGTTCTTCAACATCCTCACCGGGGTCTACAAGCCCACTGCGGGCGGCGTTCGCTTCGAAGGCCTGCCGATCAGCGGCCTCCCTCCCCACAAGGTGACTGCCCTCGGGATGGCCAGGACCTTCCAGAACATCCGCCTGTTCCACAACATGACGGCGCTCGAGAACGTCCTCGTCGCCATGCACTCGCGTATCAAGGGCGGGATCTGGCGTTCGATCTTTCGTACCCCCGCGCTCAAGCGGGAGGAAGACGGAGCGCACGCCCGCGGACGGGAGCTGCTCGAGTTCTCCGGCCTGCACCGCAAGGAGCACGAGCTCGCGAAGAACCTGCCCTACGGAGATCAGCGGCGGCTCGAGGTCGCCCGCGCGCTCGCAACCGAGCCGAAGCTCCTCCTCCTGGACGAGCCGACCGCTGGCATGAACCCGGAGGAGACGCAGAACTTCACGGACTTCGTCGCCAAGCTGCGTGCGGAGAACGACATCACCGTCCTTCTGATCGAGCACGACATGCGCGTCGTCATGGGCATCTCCGACCGCGTCACCGTCCTCGATTACGGCGAGAAGATCGCCGAGGGCGCGCCCAAGGAAGTCCAGCACGACGAGCGCGTCATCGAGGCCTACCTCGGAACGGCGGCGACGACGGCATGAGGCTCCCCTGGCAGCAGCGCAGCGGCGGGGAAGACGAGAAGGCAGCGCCGGCGCCCCCTGACGACAACGTCATCCTCAGGGTGGACGACGTCCACACGTACTACGGGACGATCCACGCGCTCAAGGGGATCTCGCTCGAGGTTCGGAAAGGCGAGATCGTCACACTGATCGGCGCCAACGGCGCAGGCAAGTCGACCACGCTCCGCTCGATCAACGGCCTCAACCACCCCCGCGAGGGAACGATCGTCTTCCAGGGGCGGGACATCACCGACACGGCTCCCCACAACATCGTCGAGATGGGCATCTCGCAGTCGCCGGAGGGGCGGCGGATCTTCCCGCGCATGAGCGTCCTCGAGAACCTCGAGATGGGCGCCTACCAGCGCTCGAACAAGGTCGAGATCCAGGAGGACCTCGCCCGCGTCTACTCGCTCTTCCCGCGGCTGAAGGAGCGCTTCCAACAGAAGGCCGGGACGATGTCCGGAGGGGAGCAGCAGATGCTTGCCATGGGGCGGGCGCTGATGGCCCGGCCGAAGCTTCTGCTCCTCGACGAGCCCTCGATGGGCCTCGCGCCGATCTTCGTGGAGAAGATCTTCGAGATCGTCAAGGAGATCAACGAGCAGGGGACGCCGATCCTCCTCGTCGAGCAGAACGCGCTCATGGCGCTCGACACCGCCGACCGCGGCTACGTGCTCGAGACCGGGCACGTCGCGCTCGCCGACGACGCGAAGAATCTCCGCAACAACGAGCAGGTGCGGAAGACGTATCTGGGCGAAGAGTAGGCCTGCGCACCCCGTAGAGTTGGGGCTGTGTCACCGAAGACCCTGACCGGCGCCGAGCTCCAGCTCGACGACGGCCCCGCGCGCGACTCCGAGCTCTTCCTCGTGGACGGCAACAACCTCGCCTACAGG
>JBDTRS010000035.1:0-16704 GCA_039931575.1 Gaiellaceae bacterium | reverse complement strand
CTCCTCTCCGTACAGCTCGCCGTCGCGCCTCGCCTCGACGACGCCGTCCGTATAGAGAACGACCGTGGTACCCGGCGTCAGCTCCATACGCCCCGCCTCGTACTCCTGGTCCGAGTCGATCCCGAGCGCCAACCCGTGCTCCGCCAGCTCGCCTACTTCTCCCGACGGGAGGACGATCCGCGCGGCCGGGTGCCCGGCGCTGGCGCACGAGACCGTGCTCGCCTTCGGGTCGAAGAGCACATAGAGCATCGTGATGAACTTCCCCGGCGCGATCTCGTCCACGACGACCTCGTTCACGCTACGCAGGAAATCGCCGGGCTCCGGGTGCATCCGCGCGAGGGCGCGGAAGCTGAACTTCGCCATCGCCATGTCGGCCGCCGCCTGGATCCCCTTGCCCGTGACGTCGCCGAGGACGACGGCCAGGCGCCCATCGTCGAGCTGCAAGAAGTCGTACACGTCGCCGCCCACGTCCACCCGCGCGGCGGGCTGGTACACGTGGCCGACCTCGACTCCGCTCACGTCCGGGAGCTCGCTCGGCAAGAGCGAGCGCTGCATCGTCTCCGAGAAGTCCTTCTGTTGCTGGTAGAGGCGGGCGTTGTCGATGGCGAGCGCCGCCTGGGCGGCGACGGTCATGGCGACGTCGACGGTCTCGCGCTCGAGCGGGCGCGCCGGGTCGAGGGAGAGGAGGGTGAGCGTCCCCAAGATCTCCCCCGGCGTGGCGAGCGGGAGGACGGCGGCCGTCGAGCCCTTGGCGAGAAACGGCTCGAGCAAGCGGTGTGCATCTTGCCCGGTTGCGACGCCTGGCCGCAGGAGGACCGGCCGGCCGGCGCGGAGAAGGCGCCTGGCGAGGGGAGCGGTCATCGGCTGCCTCGCGCAGAGGAGCCGTGTGGCGGTCTCGCGGAGCTTCGGGTCGGCGACGTGGACGGTGCGCGTCTCGAGGAGCTCGCCCCGGGCGTCGGGCATCCGGATCGCGGCAGCGTCCAGGTCGAAGAGCTCGACCATCGTCGTCGCGACGGCCTCGAGCGTTGCCTCGAGCGACAGGCTCTCCGAGAAGGAGGCTGAGATCGCGTACAGGCCGCGAAGCTGGCGGGCGGACTGGCGCTCCGAGTGGAGGGCGTGCTCGAGCACCTCGCCGAGCTCCTTCGTGCGCTCGTGCAGGCGGGCGTTCTCGACCGCGACCGCGAGCTGGCTCGAGAGCGCGAGCAACAGGCTTTCCTCCCCTTCACGGTACGCACGCGGTCGCGTCTTGAAGACTCCGAGGGCCCCGATCACCTCGTCGTGGACGATGAGCGGCACCAGCAGCGCCCGGCGGATCCCGTTCACCTGCCAGCTTTCCTCGAGACCCTGCAGGCGGGGGTCTCTCCGCATGTCCTCGATGAAGAGGAATCCGCGACCGCGGAACGGCCCGAGGGCGAGCTCGAGCAGCCGCTCCGCGAGCTCCGTATGCGGTCCTTCGAGACCGCGCGACGCCGCGGCGGTCAGCCGGTCGCCCTCGCGAAGGTAGACGGCGACATGCCCGCTGGCCGTCAGCTCCCCGATCCGCTCGACGGCGGTCTCGAGCGTGTGCGCGAGCGAGAGCTGGGCAATTGCCTGGCTGACCACACCGATTACGGTCTGCGAGCGGCGAAGCGCGGTTGCGATCAGGCCCACGCGGCGGCTGCGGCGAAGCGCCAGCGCCGCGCGGGCGGAGAATGGAAGGAGGAGCGCCAGGTCGCCTTCGTCGGGCGCGTCGTCGAAATAGAGCTGGAGGGCCCCGACCGGAGGCTCCCCGAGCGGCATCGTGGCGATCGCCCCGGGCCAGCCCCCCGCCGGCCGGGTGATGCTCGTCCTGCGGCGCTCCTGGACTGCGAGGCGCACCTGTACTTCTGCAGCGGCAGGGTCGGGTGACTCTTCGCCTCGGCCGTGGCGCGCGAGAAAGGTGGGCGGCGCGTCGGCTTCGATTCGCCAGAGCACGGCGCCGCCCGCGCCCGCTGCATCGGCGGCGAAGCGGACGACCTGCTCGGCGGTCTCGGTCTCGTCAGCCCCGGCCGCGAGCGCTTCGCCGAGGAGCTCGAGGCCGGGCGAGCGGCCGTTTCCCCGGCCCACCTCGGAGCCCTGCGGTTCCGGCTGGAGACGAAGAGCGATTCCCACGTAGGCCGCCGCGAGCCGCGCGAGCGTTTGCTCCCGCTCCCCGAGTGCTCCGTTCCCGGAGCGAAAGAGCTCGAGCGTCGCGACCACCCGTTCACCGAAGAGGACGGGGTGGATCGACACGACTCCGGTTCGAGCGCGCGCAGCCGTCCGGCGCACGGCCTCCGGCAGCGAGGTGTCCTCGGCGGCGTCCAGGGATTCCACCTCCTCGGCGCCGACGGAAGCGACGGCAAGGAGCGTGCCTTCGAGCTCTGCGGCGAGAGCAGGCGATTCCGTTTGGACGGCGCGGGCAACGAGCTCCTGCCCGCCCGGCGCCAGCGTGCGCGCGATCACGAGGTCGCTCCCGGTCACAACGGCCGCCGTTTCGACCAGGCGGGCGAGCGTCCCGCTCAGCGTCCCGTGCTCGAGCAGCCCGCGGGCGGCTCGGCTCAAGCTTTCGAGCAGGACCTCCTCACGCTCGTCGACGACCCCCCGCACGGCCTCATTATGGCTTCGACAATCGCCGCTGTTGCTTGCGGCGGGGGCCGGGAGCGGCAAGAATCGGTCGCCATCGGGTTCCCAGCCCCGCATAGGCCTCCTGCGGACGACCCACCCATCGACCCGGTAGCGGTCGAGCGCGGGCTTGCGCATGCGCGTGCAAAGAGACGAGCCCGCGTCGAGCACAAGCGGGAGCTCCGCCGTGCGCGCCTGCGCTTCCTCTTCCTCCTGCTCGCGCTGGTCTTCCTGGTCATCTTCCTGTCGCTCTCGATCTGGGAGAAGATCCGGGACGTCTTCGGTCTCTGATGGAACCGCGCCGCCGGCCCACATTCACGCCGCCTAGCTTTCGCAGCCCGGGCGAAAGCCTCGCGTGGCTGGGCGGCCTCGTCCTCGCGCTGAGCGCGTTCATGAGCTGGTACTCGGTGATGCCGGACGGCTTCGCCGCGTCCGTGACCGGGTGGCACACCGGTCTCATCGGAAAGCTGATCTTCGTGCTCGGGCTCGCGGTGCTCGGGTTCCTCGCCCTGCGGGCGACCGGCTTCGAGCTCCCTCCAAGCGTCCCCGGCGGGATGGTGATCGCGCTGCTCGGCTTCCTCGCGACGATCCTCGTGCTGGTCCGCGTGATCTCGGTTCCCGACGACTTCGCGCCGGCAGGTCGCAGCATCGGGATCTGGATCAGCCTGCTGGCGGCGCTGCTCGTGATCGCAGCCGGCCTCCTCCGCTCCGCCGAAGAAGTCTGACCCCCATCACCCCGGCGAGGCCGACGACGACGCCGAGCGCCGCCCCCGCGAGCACATCCGTGGGGTAGTGCACGCCGACGTACACGCGCGAGAACGCGATCGCGGTCGCGAGCAGGAAGAAGTAGGGCGTCCCGCGACGCCAGAGGTAGGCGAGCACGACCGCGCCCGCAAAGCTCGTAGCCGCGTGGCCGGAGGGCAGGGACTGCCCGACCGTCGCCCCCAGCAGAGGATCGGCGGCCGGCAGCGTCTCGAACGGCCGCGGACGGTCGGTCGCCGCCTTGAGACCGAGCGCGATGAGGTCCGCCGACCACACGCAGGCGGCCGTGGTGAGGAGAGCGGGAAGGATGGGGCGCCGCAGGAACGCGGCAATTCCGAAGGCGAGGCCGATCCAGACGAGGCCCCAGTAGCCGACGACCGAGAGGGCTACGAAGACCGGGTCGAGCCACCCCGCTCGGTGCTCGACGACCCAGAGGAAAACGTCGCGGTCGACGCTCGTAGCGGCCCTACGCCCGCAGAAGCTGCTTCGTGGACTCGATCAGCTGCTGCGGGTCGAACGGCTTCCCGATGAACGCCTGCGCGCCTTCGTCGGCGGCGCGCCCCGCGGTTTCCTCGTCCACCTTCCCGCTGAACATGATCACGGGGATGGAGCCGACTCCGTGCTGCTTCTGTACCCGGCGGAGCATCTCGAAACCGTCCACCTCGGGCATCATCACGTCGAGAAGGATGAGATCCGGGGACTCTTCCTCCAGCACCGCGAGACCGTCGGCGGCGCTCCCCGCCTCGCGGACGGCGTAGCCGTCCATCTCCAGGTTCACGCGGACGAACTCGCGCAGGCGCTGGTCGTCGTCCACGATCAGGACGAGCGGCTGACCCCTGGTCGCCGACGCTCCACGCGAGCCGGCGAGGAACAAGTCGAGATCGCCACGACGGAAGCGCCTGTGCCCGCCCGGCGTGTAAAAGGCGGTCAGCCGGTCGCCGTCTGACCACTTGCGGACGGTGCTTTGGGCGACACCGAGATAGCTGGCTGCCTGACCCAGGGTCAGCCACTCATGTCCCCCGGCGGCCGGGGTTACCCCGCCCCGGCTGCTTCTGCGCTCATTGGGCATGTGAACGGGCTGCGAAATCTACCAAGCCTGCGCTCTCCGGTTCCATCAGGGGCTGGTGAGGGTGACGGTGACGGTTTCCCGCGGGGAGATCGTCGTCGGGACGAGCGTGCGCACCGAGGTCTCGGTGCCTCCCGGAGTCGGGGCGCTCTCGAGCGCGCGCCCGATTGCGAGGCCGGCAAAGAAGATCACGAGGAGCGCCGCGATCCGCCCGGCCCAGACGAGCCCGCGGCGGCGGCGGCGCTCGCGGCGGTCACGAGCGCGCTCGCGCGAGCGCGACGGGGGCGGGAGCTCGGTCGACACGTCAGGGACGGTAGTCGCTTGCGCCCTGTGCGTAGAGCGCGAACGCTGCGTCCTGGACGAGCGCGGTGTCCCTGATACCTGCCCGGGAGCGCGGCGGCGCCGCAGCGAGAACCACGTCGCGCACCCAGTCCTCGGCGCCTTCGTAAAGCTCGGCCAGCTCGCTCAGCGTGTACGTTTGCCCGATCCGGCGCCGGAGCTCGGCGGTGACCGCATCCACGAGGAGTGCGAGGTGGCGCGACCGCGCCGTGTCGACGCCCGCCTCCTCCAGCAGACGCTTGCCTTCTGCCCACTGGTGGCGCGCAATGACGAGGCTGCTCATGCTTGCCCGTTACCCGCGAGAGCCCGTTCGCAACGCGCGTCCGGGCACCAGCGCTCGCCGACATCCTGGAGGACGCGTTCGCCCAGCTCGTAACCGGGGCGCCCGAGCGCGAAGGCCGCGTGCGCGTGGAGGCACTTGAGACTCTCGCGCTTGCGCGTCCCCGCGATGCCCAGGGGAAGCTCGGGCCGGATCCGACGCTGGTCGGCATCGGCCTGCGCCAGGCTTTCGGCGAGCTCGTGATCCGATTCCGCCGCCTTGGAAAAGCGCTCGACCCCCCCGGCCGCCTCGACCCGCGAGACACCCGCGACGAGCCAGGGGCAGGTCAGATAGAAGGTCGTCGGGAAGGGTTCGCCGTCGGCTCCGAACGGCGCCTGCTCAGTAACCGCCGGATAGCCGTACGCACAGCGAGCTGCCACCCGTCTGAATAGGCGGGCGGGTCGTCCGAGCTGCCAGGAAACGACTCGCGCGTCGTCCACCAGATCATCGTATCGCCCTCCCTTTCCAGTTCTCGATCCCTTTGACGATGAAGAGCCGCTCGCCCGGGCGCACCAGGCCGAGACGGCGTGCCTCGCGCACCATGAACTCGGTCTTGCCGGCAAGGGACAGTCTTCCGCCGAATGCCTCGTTCTCCTGCTGAAGCCGGGCAATCGCCGCCTTGCGCTTCGCGACCTCGTCCTGCGCGTGCCGGTAGGACCCGAGCGGATGGATGTACGAAAGCACGATGATGAGGAGAACTGCGGCTCCCACCCAGCGAAGGGCAAGGGCGGAGCGGGAAGGCTTGCGGCGAGCCATGGACAGGCGGAATTCGACCGGTCCTGGCAGCCTCCTGCTTCGACGTAGGAGACCTGCGCCTGCTCCTGAAATGACCTCTTAGGCGGTTTCGACCTTGATGACGTTCGTCGTCCCGGGCACGTTCACGGCGGTTCCGGCCGTGATCACGACTCGCTCCCCCGGCTCGACCAGGCCCAGCTCTCGCGCCGCGTCGAGCGTCGTCCTCCAGAGGTCCTCGACGTCTTTGCACTCTGCGATCTCGGCAGGGACGACACCCCACTCGAGCGCCAATTGCTGGAGCGCGTAGCGCTTGTGCGTCGCCGCCACGATCGGCCGCTGTGGCCGATGGCGAGCGACGGCCGAGGCGGTGCGCCCGCTGTAGGTCGGGACGAGAATCGCCACCGCCCCGAGAACCTCGGCGATGTCGCAGGCGGCGTTCGACATCGCCTCGCCGACGGTCGGGAACGGGTCGTCGGCGGCGCGGGCCAGCTCGTGGCGGGGCGCGAGGCTCGGCTCGACCGCACACGCGATCCGGTCCATGTAGACGACGCTCTCGACCGGATAGTCTCCGATCGCTGTCTCCCCTGAGAGCATCACCGCCGAGGTGCCGTCGAGGATGGCGTTTGCGACGTCGCTCGCCTCGGCCCGGGTCGGATCCGCGTGGTGCATCATCGACTCCAGCATCTGCGTCGCCGTCACCGAGGGCTTCCCGTGCTCGAGCGAGGACAGAATGATGCGCTTCTGTACCAGCGGCACGGCCGCCGGACCGATCTCCACGCCCAGGTCGCCCCGCGCGACCATGATGCAGTCGGCCGCGCTGATGATCGCCTCGAGCTCCTCGAGCGCCTCGGCCTTCTCGATCTTGGCGATCACGAGTGCAGTGGAGCCCGCACTGTGCAGGAGCTCGCGCAGGCCGCGGATGTCATTGGCGGAGCGGACGAACGAGAGCGCGACGAAGTCGACGCCGAGCTCGAGCGCGAACTCCAGGTCAGCGAGGTCCTTGGCCGTCAAGGAGGGGATCGGGATGGTCGCGCCCGGCACGTTCACGCCCTTGTGCGGGCCGACGAGCCCACCGACCGCGACCTTGCAACGGGCGCGGCCGGCCGACACTTCCTCGACGCGGAGGTGCACCAGGCCGTCGTCGATCAGGACGTCTTGCCCGGGCTCGAGGATCTCGGCGAGCACCGGTGGGCTGACGGGCAAGTCCCCAGGCTGACCGGCGCCGTCGCCCGAGAGGAAAACCTCGTCCCCGCTCGCGAGCGTGACCGTGCCAGGCAAATCGCCGATGCGGAGCTTCGGCCCCTGCAGGTCGGCGATGAGGGCGAGCGGGCGGCCGGCGCGTTCCTGCGCCTCGCGGACGAGTCGAGCCCGCTCCGCGTGCTCCACGTGCGACCCGTGCGAGAAGTTGAGGCGGGCGGCGTCCATCCCGCTGTCGACGAGCCGGTCGAGCACCTCGCGTGAGGAGGAGGCGGGGCCGATCGTGCAGACGATCTTCGTCCGGCGGTGTCCGAGCGTCACGCCCTCACGTTAGCGCGCCGGGTGGAGCGAGCCGCCGCTCGAACAAGCTGAGTGAGCCTGGGGCCGCCGCGGGCCTCCCTCCACTTTCAGCCTATCGCTGAAAAGCGCGCGCGTGGCGCGGGGAATGGAGGGAAAGCGTGTCAGTGTGAGGCCCGCGGAAATGCGGCCCAGCCGGGATACTCGGCGCGGGCGCCGAGCTCCTCCTCGATCCGCAGTAGCTGGTTGTACTTCGCAACCCGGTCGGTGCGGGAGGGGGCGCCCGTCTTGATCTGGCCGGCACCCGTCGCGACCGCGAGGTCGGCGATCGTCGTGTCCTCCGTCTCGCCCGAGCGATGGGAGATGACCGTCGCGTATCCGGCCGAGCGAGCAAGCGCGATCGTCTCGAGCGTCTCCGTGAGCGTCCCGATCTGGTTCACCTTGAGCAGGATCGCGTTGGCGGCGCCCTGCTCGATTCCCTGGCGCAATCGAACCACATTCGTCACGAAGAGGTCGTCGCCGACGAGCTGGACGCTGTCCCCGAGCCGGTCGGTCAGCATCTTCCACCCGCCCCACTGGTCCTCAGCCATCCCGTCCTCGATCGACACGATCGGGTAGCGCCCGCAGAGGGCCTCCCAGTAGGCGGCGAGCTCGTCGGGCGTCGCCGTCCGGCCCTCGAAGCGATATGCCCCCTCGCTCCAGATCTCGCTCGCCGCCGGGTCGAGCGCGATCGCCACCCGATCGCGATGGCCCGCCCGCTCGGCCGCCTCGAGCACGAGCTTGATCGCGTCCTCGCTCGCGTCCAGGTCAGGTGCGAAACCGCCCTCGTCGCCCACAGCCGTCGCGAATCCGCGCTCGTGGAGAAGCGCCTTCAGGGAGTGGAAGACCTCGGCGCCGACCCGGAGCGCCTCGGCAAAGGTCGGGGCGCCGGCGGGGACGACCATGAACTCCTGCAGGTCGAGCGAGTTTTGCGCGTGCGCGCCGCCGTTGATGACGTTCATCATCGGCACCGGCAGGATGTTCGCCGCCCCGCCACCGATCGAGGCGTAGAGCGGCTTTCCCGCAGCGGCCGCAGCCGCTTTGGCGACCGCGAGCGAGCAGCCGAGGATCGCGTTCGCGCCGAGACGGCCCTTGTTCGGGGTCCCGTCGGTCTCGATGAGTAGGCGGTCTACAGCGCCCTGGTCGTCCGCATCGCGGCCGGCGAGGACGCCGGCGAGCTCGCCGTTCACGTTCGCGACAGCCTGGGTCACCCCCTTGCCGAGCCACGCCTCTCCGCCGTCCCGGAGCTCGACCGCCTCGAACCGGCCCGTGGACGCGCCCGACGGAACGGCCGCGCGCCCCAGCGCGCCGGATTCGAGCTCGACGTCGACCTCAACCGTCGGGTTTCCGCGCGAGTCGAGGATCTGCCGACCGCGGACGCGCTTGATCCGGCTCAACCGCCCGCCTTCGCGAGGTCGAAGTACCGATCCTGCTCAGGAAGCTCCAGACCGGCGAAATCTTTCCCCTCCGCAGCGGCAAGCTCCGAGGCCCGCTCCACGCGCTCGACGAACCGCCGGCTCGCCTGGCGCAGCTCGAGCTCGGGGTCGGCGCCGAGGTGACGAGCAACGTTGACCGCGGCAAAGAGAACATCGCCGAGCTCGTTTGCGCTCGGTTCGGCTCGGAGCTCCTCGACCTCGTCGTCGAGGTCGCGAAAGGCGCCGTCCAGATCGGGATACTCGAAGCCGATCGTGGCGGCGCGCCGCTGCACCTTCTGGGCGAAGAGGAGCGACGGGAGCGTCTCCGGCACGTGGTGGAAGATGCCCTCCCGTCCTTCCTGCTCGGTCTTCAGCTCCTCCCAGCGCTGTTTGACCGCCCCGGGCGTGTCCGCCTGCGCCTCGCCGAAGACGTGCGGATGCCGCCGCACGAGCTTTTCGTGGATCGTCCGGGCCACCAGGGCGAGGTCGCCGGCCCCCCGTTCCTCGAGGAGGAGCGAGAGGAAGAAGGTCTGGAAGAGAAGGTCGCCCAGCTCGTCGACGAGCTTCGCGTCGTCAGAAGCCAGAGCGGCGTCGGCGACCTCGTAGGCCTCCTCGACCGTGTGCGGCACGATCGTGCGCGCCGTCTGCTCGCGGTCCCACGGGCACTCGCGCCGGAGGCGCTCGGCCAGCTCCTGCAGATCGACGAGAGAACGTGCGAGCTCGCCGCGCGTCGCCCCCACCCGGCTAGCCGGTGGTGGTTCCGGTGCCAGTGTCCGTGCTCGCCGCGGGTGCATAACCCGGAGCGTAAGAGACTTCGTCACCGTACTTCTTCTTCAGGTTGGCGATCCACGTGCGCATCGCCTGGTTCTGCTTCTGCTGCAAGAGCGTCGTTCGGATCGAGTCCTTGACGTCGGCGAGAGGGGTGGTCGTCTCCGGCTTCACGGCCGAAATCACCTCGATCACGTGCCAGCCGAACTCCGTCTTGATCGGCTTCGACAAATCGCCTGTCTCGGCGTCGAAGACGAACTTGTCGAACGGCGCAACCGTGCGTCCCTTGAACGCCGTGAACTTGCCGCCGTCCGCCTTCGAAGCCTCGTCCAGCGTGAACTTCTTCGCCAGCGTGGCGAAGCCGGCGCCGCCCTTGATCTGGCGATAGATCTTGGCCCCCTGCGCCTGGGTCTTCACGAGGATGTGGCGCACCTCGCGCGATGAAGGCTGCGCGTACTGGGCCGCGTTTTTCTTGTAGTAGGCGTCGATGTCGGCGTCGGTGACCTTCACGGCCTTGGTCACAGCCTTGTAGATCTTGTCCGAGAGGACTCGCGAGCGCAGCTCGGCGCGCACCTGCTGGTCGGTGAGACCCTGGCGCTCGAGCTCGTCCTCGTACTTCTTCTGGTCGCCCTGGAAGAACTGCTGCTTGAGCTGGTCGAGCCGCGTCTCGACCTCCTCGTCGGTCACCTTCAGGCCCATCGACTCGCCTTCGAGCTCCCATTCCTTCTGCTCGACGAGCCCCTGGACGATCTTCGTCTTGGCCGCCTCGTACTCGGGTGTCCCGACGGCCGGGAATTCCTGCTTGTTCGTCGTGGCGCTCTTCCTCGCCTGGGCGATCAACTGGTCGAACTGCGCCTTGCTGACCTCCTTGCCCTTGACGACGGCGATTGCGCCGGGCGGGACGTCGGCCGCGCTCGAGCCGCCCCCGCACGCAGTCGCGGCCAGCGCCACGACGAGCGCGAGCGAAAGCAGGGGGATGTGGAGGCGATTTCGAGAGGACATGGCGAAAACTAGGCGGCCAGCCGCAGATCGAGGATAGCATCGACCAGCGAGAGGGCCGACTTGAACCCGTCGCCTCGCAGCGACACCTCTTGTTGCGCGCTCGAATACACAGCCGTGTCGACAAGCCGCCGCAGCTCGCGGAGCTCGGCCGAGCCAAGAACGAGCGGGCCGACGACCGCTCGCCCTGACCTGAAGACGAGGTAATCCGCGCCGAGCCGGGCGAGCTTCAGCTTCGCCTCCTGGATCTCGAAGAGGTTGTCGACGGGCTCGGGGATGGGGCCGAAGCGGTCCTCGGCCGCGGCGCGGAGCTCTCGGAGCTCGTCCTCGGACTCGGCGAGTGCCAGGCGCCGGTGGAGATCGATCTTCTGGGCCTCCCCGGGGATGTAGTCCGCGGGGACGTAGGCGTCGACCTGCGCCTCGACGCGAACGGGCCGTCCGGCCGCGCGGCGGGTTCCGGTGAGCTCGGCTACGGCTTCCCCGAGGAGCTCGACGTAGAGCTCGAACCCGATTGCCGCCACATGACCCGACTGCTCCGCGCCGAGCAGATCGCCGGCCCCGCGGATCTCGAGATCCCGCATGGCGATTGCAAAGCCGGCTCCGAGCTCCGTGTGGTCGGCAAGGGTCGCGAGGCGCGCGCGAGCCTCGGCCGTCAGCTCCTGCCCGTCCGGGTAGAAGAGATAGGCGTGCGCGGTGACGTCGCTTCGGCCCACCCGGCCGCGGATCTGGTAGAGCTGGGCGAGCCCGAGCGCATCCGCCCGCTCGACCACCAGCGTGTTGGCCTGCGGGATGTCGAGCCCCGACTCGATGATCGTCGTCGAGACGAGCACGTCGGCGTCGCCGGCGAGGAAGGAGAGCATGTGCTGCTCGAGCTCCCGCTCCGGCATCTGGCCGTGCGCGACGATGAAGCGGAGCTCCGGGCAGAGCTGGCGCAGGTGCTCGGCCGCCTCCTCGATCGTCTCCACCCGGTTGTGGAGGTAGAAGGACTGGCCCCCGCGCTCGTGCTCGCGCCTGAGCGCCAGCTGGATCAGCTCCTCGTCGTACTCGCCCACGTGGGTGCGGATCGGCCGGCGGCCCTGCGGCGGAGTCTCGATCACGCTGATGTCGCGAAGGCCGGCGAGGGACATGTGCAGAGTGCGGGGGATCGGCGTGGCCGAGAGCGCGAGCACGTCGACCTCGAGGCGGAGCTGGCGGAGAAGCTCTTTCTGGGCCACGCCGAAGCGCTGCTCCTCGTCCACGATCACGAGACCGAGGTCTTTGGGGACGACGTCGCGCGAGAGCACGCGGTGCGTCCCGATGAGGATGTCGACCTTCCCCTCGCGGTAGTCCTGGAGCACCCGCTTCACGTCGGCGGGCTTGCGGAACCGCGACACCATCTCGACCCGGACCGGGAAGTCGCGGTAGCGCTCGCGGAAGGTGTTCCAGTGCTGCTGCGCGAGGATCGTCGTCGGCGCGAGGAAAAGCGTCTGGCGGCCGTTCACGGCGACTGCGAACGCCGCGCGCACCCCGATCTCGGTCTTCCCGAAGCCGACGTCGCCGCAGACGAGGCGGTCCATCGGCCGCGGCGTCTCCAGGTCCTCCTTCACCGCTTCGATCGCGGTCAGCTGGTCGGGCGTCTCGTCGTAGGGGAAGCTCGCCTCGAGCTGCTCGATGAGGTCTTCTTCGAGCTCGTAGGCGATCCCCTCGACGCGCTGGCGCTGAGCGTAGAGCGCGATCAGCTCGCCGGCGAGCTCGCGGGCGCCCGCACGGGCACGGGTCTTGATCGCGTCCCAGGCTTTGCCGCCGAGCTTCGAGAGCGCCGGAGCATGGCCATTCGCACCGACGTAACGGGAAACCTTTCCGATCTGCTCGTGCGGGACGTACAGCCTGTCGTCGCCGCGGAACGCGAGGAAGAGATAGTCCCGAGTGACCCCGGCGACCGTCTTCGTCTCGAACCCGAGCAGGCGGCCCACCCCGTGGTCCTCGTGCACCACGTAGTCGCCCGTGCGCAGGTCGGCGAAGCTCTGGAGGGCCCGGCCCACGCGCGCGTCGGCCCGCGGCGGCCTCTTCCGGAAGATCTGCGTGTCGGGCAGCAGAACGAGGCCGAGGTCGCGCAGGACGAAGCCGCGCCGTGCCGGGGCGACCGCGAAAAAGAGACCCGGCTCCTTGGGCAGATCGTCGCCCGGCCGCAGGAGCTCGGGCTCGATCCTGCGCATGAGCGCTTTCGTCCGCAGAGCCTCCCCCTCGTGCGCGAAGGTGACCACGACCCGGTTGCCGCCGCGAACGAACGCCAGCAAGTCCCGCTCCGCTTCGGAGAGGCCCCGCGCCGCAACCGCAGGGCGCTGCGCCTCGAAGGCGTGCGGCTGGCCGGCGGGGAGCTGACCGAGCTCGATCGCGCCCTTGAGGGGCAGCGCGGCGCCCAGTTCCTCCTCGACGGCCCGCCTGGCGTCCTCTGCCTGCCAGACGAAGTCGGGGGACGGCAGTGGGGCCACGAGGTCGCTCGGCACCGGTGGCGGCTCGTCCTCGAGCCAGGGTTTGGCGAGGTCGGCGCGGCGTTCCACGGCGGGATAGATCAGTGCCTCGTCGAGCGGGTGCAGGGTTCGCTGCGTGAAGGCCGAGTACGCGCGGAGCGATTCGATCTCGTCGCCGAAGAGCTCGAGACGGACCGGCTCGCGCCCTGTCGACGGGTAGACGTCGACGATCCCGCCCCGCACCGCGAACTGGCCGCGCTCCTGCGCCTGCTCGACCCGCTCATAGCCCGCAAGCGCCAGACGCTCGACGAGGGCCTCGCTGCCCGGATCGTCGCCGACCTGGAGGCGGATCGTCTCCGGCCGGGTGGCCTTCGGCGGGACGCCTTCGGCGGCGCCGAGCGCGGATGCGCAGACGAGACCCCCCGCGGCGAGCACCTCGAGCGCGCGCGCGCGCTCGCCCACGAGGTGCGGCGGCGGTTCGAGGCCGCTGCCCCAGCGAACGCCGCGGGAGGCGAAGAGGCCGACCTGTCCCTCGCCGAGGAACCACCCGGCCGCCTCGGCCGCGTCGCGGGCCTCCGCGTCGTCCGGGAAGATGCAGACGAGCGGCCCGCCGCGCTCGAGGAAGAGAGCTGCGAGAAAGAGTGGGAGGAGCGGCTCGGAGACGCGCGCAGGCGTCGGTGAAGCGACGAATCCGCGCAGGCGCTCGCTCTGCGCGAGCTCGCGAGCGATGGTGCTGAGTGTCGGCTGGTCCAAGACGAATGACGGAACCGGCGGTTCCGCGGGGGTCATCGTAGCCGTCGGGTTAGGGTGCGCCGTGGCCGGAGAACTCCTTCCAATCGGCACGCGTCCGAAGCTCGTGGCGTCGTTCGACCCGCCGAACGCGGAGGAGCGGTACAGGGAGTGGGCCGCGGCGAACGCGGACGCGCTCGCGGGCGTGCCCGTGGGGGCGTGGCGGGTCGAGTACGGAAGGACGGGCGTCGGCCCCTACGTCCGCGTCCGCATCGACGAGGAGCACCTGCCGGGGGCGTTGCGCCCAACCTGAGCCCGGGGCCACCCCGCGCCTCCACCCGCTTTCGAGCGTACCTCTGCCGAACGCGCGCGGGCTGCGCGCTTCGCACTGAAAGAGAAACAGTCGAGCCGGACTAGCGCTCGTTGAACCGCTGCTGGGCTTCCTCGACCCCGTCCCGCACGACTGTCTCGACCGCGTCGGCCGCACGCAACACCAGCGCACCGACGTCCACCTCAGGATCGAAAGGCGAGAGGACGTAGTCGGCCACCGGGCGCGGATCGCCGCGCTCCGGTCGCCCCACCCCCACGCGCAGCCGCAGGAACTCGGGCGAGCCCAGATGCTGGGCGAGCGAGCGGAGCCCGTTGTGCCCCGCGAGCCCACCCCCCGCGCGCGCCTGCAAGCGCCCGAGCTCGAGGTCGACCTCGTCGTGCACCGCGAGCAGGGCCTCCGGCTCCACCTTGTAGAAGCGGGCAGCCGCCGCCGCCGAGCGGCCCGACTCGTTCATGTACGTCTGCGGCTTTAGGAGAGCGACGCGTGCGCCATCGATGCGCACGTCGGTGAGCTCGCCCGCGAACTTGCCTCGCCACGACCCGCCCTGCCGGCGTGCGAGCTCGTCCACGACCATGAACCCGACGTTGTGCCGCGTGGTCGCGTACTCGCGGCCCGGATTGCCCAGGCCGACGACCAGAAGGTCGAGCGTCGAGGCCTGTTCGCCCCGACGAAACAACCTCACGGCGTACTAGCCCTCGGAGCTCTGCTCTTCGCCGGCGGCATCGCCCTCCGGCGCACGCTCGCCGCCCTCGCCCTCCGGCTGCTCGCCCTCGACGCCTTCCTCGCCCTCGACGCCCTCCTCGCCCTCGACGGCCTCCTCGGGCTCGGGCTCCTCGATCTTCGTCGGCGGGCTGACAGATGCGAGAACGGTCTCGACGTCGTCCAGGAGCGTCACGCCCTCCGGCACCTTCAGGTCGGAGATACGGAGGCTGTCCCCGATCACCATGTCGGAGACGTCGAGCACGAGGTGGTCCGGCACCTCCATGGGAAGCGCCTCGACGCGAACCTCGCGGTTGATCTGGCTGAGCACGCCGCCTTCCTTCTGGCCGGCGGACTCGCCGGTGAGCTCGACCACGACCTGAGTCTGGATCGCCTGGTCGAGCCGCACCTCATGCAGGTCGATGTGGAGGAGGCGCGGGCGCACCGGATCGAGCTGGTAGTCCTTGAGCACCGCGTGGTGTTCCTTCTGCTGCCCTTCGAGGACGACGTCGAGGATGGCGTGCAGCCCGTGGTCGCCGGTGAGGACGCGCCGGAGCTCGCGCTCCTCGATCGAGAACGGATGCGCCTGGCCGCCGCTCCCGTAGAGGACACCGGGGATGAAGCCTTGCGCGCGCAGGCGGCGCGAGGCCGCGCTCCCACGCGACTCCCGGGCCTGCACCTGCAGCTTGACGCGCTCCCCAGCCATTTCCGGCGAGGAAGTCTAGCGAAGCCCATGCCTTGACTTCCGGCGAGGACCGTGCTTGAACCTTGGTTTCAATTCAGAAACGAGAAAGGACTCTCCCGATGAAGAAGCTGCTCGCGCTCGCGTTCGCACTCGCCCTCGTCCCGGCCTTCGTGCCGGCAAAGGCCAACTCGGCCCTGACGCTCGCGCAGCGCGTCGCCAAGCTCGAGGCGAAGCTCGCGTGCGTCTCGAGGACGCCGGTGTTCGAGTTCAACGACTTCGCGGGGTACGGCGTCGGCCCAGGCCCGACCTTCGATCCGCTCGCGTCGGACAACGGGGTAAACACGTACTCGAATGGCGATCCCGGCGCCCCGGATCAACTCACCGACGAGGGCTTCCTGACCGGGCTCGACCTGAACTTCGGCGGGGCGGCGGACTACTGGGTCCTGAACGTGAAGGCCAACGCCAGTAACTTCGTCACCTCGACGTGCCTGTCCAAGTTCCCCAAGCAGGTCACGCCGGCCTGGTGGGGCCGCTCGCCGAACGCGCGGCTCATGCACACACGCCAGCTTTCTCGCGTTCAATAGGAACTTCGGGAGGGGCCGCGAAAGCGGCCTCTCCTCTTCCTAGAAGAGCTGGTTCTCGCCGGCGAAGATCGCCGAGACGGACTCGTCCGAGAAGACATTCTTGATCGTGTCCGCGAGCAGGATCGAGACCGTCAGCGGCTCGGGAAAGTTGTCGGGACGAAGGAGCGGGTTGACCGGCACGGTATCCGTTACCACGATCTCCTTGAGCTCGCTCCGGCCGAGTTTCTCGAAGCAGTTCTCGGGGATGAGCGCGTGCGTGGCGCAGGCGTAGACCTCGCTCGCGCCCGCGTCCTTGAGGGCCTGCGCACCCGCGATGAGCGTGCCCCCGGTGACGATGATGTCGTCGGTCATGATCGCGATCTTGCCCTCGACCTTGCCGATCACCTCCGTGACGGCAGCCGAGTCCCTGGCCGGGCGCGTCTTGTTCATGATCGCCAGGTCGGCCTCGAGCATCTCGCCGAACTTGCGCGCCATCTTCGCGCGACCGGGATCCGGCGAGACGGCGACGACGCCATCGCCGTGGAGGCCCTTATCGCGGTAGTACTGCGCGAAGAGCGGCAGGGCCGTCATGTGGTCGACGGGCAGCGAGAAGAAGCCCTGGATCTGGCCCGCGTGGAGATCCATGGTGAGGACGCGATCGGCGCCGGCCGCCACGAGCATGTCGGCGGCCA
>JBDTRS010000034.1:0-16864 GCA_039931575.1 Gaiellaceae bacterium | reverse complement strand
TAGAGCACCTCCATGGTAAGGAGGGGGTCTCCGGTTCGAGTCCGGAAGAGGGCTTAACATACCTGCAAATCGGCCGTTTCTGTTGCTAGCGCTGATACGGTCGAGCATCTCCCTTGGCCGTCAGAACGACTGGCCGAGCCCGTCAGCCGGTGGGAAGTGCCTGCAAATCGGGGTGATGTGCTGTACGTCGGAGCACCTCCCTGATACAGAGGTGGTCAACCGCGTTCGATTGCCGAACTCCCAGAGACGCTGAGTCAAACGGGCGCAGACCACCGATCCGGCCGGCCGGGGCGTCTCCGCGCGCACATAGCGCGGGCCTGCGCCCGGCAGTTAGCCGAGGCTGCCGAGCATTGCGGCCAGGATGAGGCCGACGGCGAGGCAGAGCAGGGTTGCGGCCGCGATCGCCGCGAGCTCGCGCCGGCGGACGGGTCGCCCGGGTGTGTGCGGGCCGGGGTCGGCTGTCTTCTGCCCGTGTTGGGCCGTGGTGGCGAGACCTTCCCCGCCGGCGCCGAGCGCGCGCACCGTGCCCATGCCGTGCTTGAGCCCGCGCGCGACCAGCCAGACGTTGACCGGGTAGGCGAGCAGGCCGCCGGTCAGCGTTGCCGCCGACATGATCCCCCAGAAGCGAAGACTGGTCGGCTCGCCCGCAGCGGAGTCGCGACTCATCGCGATTGCCATCACCGGCGCCATCCCCGCCATCACGTTGTTCATCGACAGCCACTCCGGCAGCACCGTTCGCCGCAGCGCCGTCCGGTAGCTGCCGCCGAGGATGTCGCGCATGAACAGCGCCTGGAAGATCAGCAGGCCGAAGGCGAAGCCGGCGGCGTATTCGACGATCAGGTCGATCCCCATCGGCAGCCCGGCCACCGCCGTGATCGTCGAGGCGGCGATGATCCCGGTCGCATCGCCGGCGAGACAGTGGATCGTCGAGCCGACCGCCTGCTTCCAGAGCGGCGCGACGTACGCCTCGTGGCTTCCAGGCGACGGCTCGCGGCAGGAGAGCAGGTAGACGAACAGACCGATCGGCCCCGTGTAGGCGACAACGGCGACCCAGCCCCACTTCATCACCGTCATCGCCGGCGTGCGCACAGAGAGATCCCACGCGACGTAGGCGACCGATAGGACGGTCAGCGAGAACCAGAGGACGAGCGCTCCGTCGACGGCCAAAATCAGACCCCGATCACCTCAGCGACGACTCGAACAGTGCAGCGTGCCGAGATCCGGTTTGCCCGGGCCGGGGCGGATGCGGGCATCGGATCGCGCTGCGGGCCGCTACCTGCAGGCGCTGCTCGAGTTGGGGCTCCTCATGGTCCGCCGTGCAGGTAGGCGATCAGGTCTGCCATCTGCCCGGCTGTGAACGTCGGCAGCGGGATCTCCTCCTCCTTGAAGTGGGGGAGCATGTTCGGCAGGTGGTTCCAGATCGTGCCCGACATCCCGGCGATTTCCCGGGCAGACAGGTGGTCCCGCATCGCGTCGAGCGGCGGTGCGTCGCTGCCGCCCTGGCCGTTGTAGGAGTGGCAGTCCGAGCAGTGCTTCGACTCGAACAGCGCCTGCCCCCTGGCCGGGCTGCCAATCGCCGAGACAGGCAGGTTCGCCCCCTCTTGATGACCCGGCGCCGCTGTGGTCGGCTTGCTACTCCTCGTCGAGTGACCGATCGCCCAGCCCGTGAATGCCGCGGGCACCAGCAGCGCGAAGAACAGCAGCCAGATCCCGACCTCCAAAAAGCCCGCCCCTGCGTCTCGCCCAGGCGTCACGCAGTCAGGCTACTCCGTGGACGAGCAGGGATGCAAGCTCCGCGGGCCGCCCGCGAGTGCCGCAAGGCTGGACGCCTCGCACCAGAATGGGTGGGCGGTCTCGTGGCGCCTGATCGTCCGTCGTACGCGGGGCGAGTTTCAGGGCAGCACTCAGAGCTCGAAGGCTTGACCTACAGCGCGGCAAGCTTGAGACTTTCGCTGCAAGGTTGAGCCCACGCCCAGCGGTTTTCTTAGGGGAGAGAGGAGTTCGAACATGAGCAATCGTAGATTGGTCTTCGGTGTTGTAGCGACCATGCTCGCAGTGGGCGCCGGGGGCGCCGTTGCCAGCCACGTCACAACCGTCGACCCGACCGCCGTGCCGCCCGGCTACCTGGCGACGCACAACGACGTCGCGGGCATCGAGATCGATTCGTTCGCCCGCGTCGTGAAGCACGGACGCGCCGACGTCACGATCCGGCACTTCGTCTTCGGTCCGAATGCCGCGACCGGGTGGCACACGCATCCAGGCCCGGCGATCGTGACGGTCGTCAGCGGCACGTTCTCGTATCAGGACGCGCACGCGAACGAGTGCCGAACGAGGACGTACACGGCCGGACAGGGGTTCTTCGATCCCGGCTTCGGCCACGTCCACCGGGGAATCGCAGGATCGAGCGGAGCGCATCTCTACACGTTGTGGCTCTCGCCGACGGGAGCGCCGAACGAGACGATCCCGGAGGCTGCGCGTCCGGAGTGTTTGTAACAGCGCGCCGGGAGGGGCACATGCTCCTCCCGGCCGCACTCATCCGCGAAGGGGCCCCCTCTCGGCCGGCGCAGCCTGGTAGGCCCCAGGCAGCGGGGTGCCGGTCTCCGTTGATTCGATTTCGACGATGTCCTCGCGCATCGGGCCCAGGAGCCCGAGTAGCTCGTCCTGTTCCGGTTGGGGCACGTTGAACTCCTCGAGGGTGGCCACGAGGTTTTCGACGAGCGCGTCGAACTCGCCGGCCGTCACCGCCATGCCGTCGTGCGCCTCCTGCATGTTCCGACCGGTGTAGGTACACGGGCCGCCCGCCGCCTCGCATACCTGGTCCACGAGCATCTTCTTCAGGCGAGGGACGTCGGTCCGCTCGAATTTCGAATTGATTCGGTCGTCGCCAGCGTCGCGGGCCACGAAGGAATCGACCACGGCGGTGATGGCCTCGATCCCACCGAGCCGCTCGTACAAGGACGCCATGTTCCCAACCCCCTGCGTCGGTTGTTGACGAGCGGAATCCTATGGGCACCGGAGCGCGAAAGGTGACTCAGTTGCCTAGCGCCCCGAACTCACGCCATCGTCCGCCGGTAGTCGTCGAGACGATCGAAGCTCACCGACGCGCCGTCCTTCATCCCCGTGGCGAGAGCCGCGTCGCGGGCCTCCTTCGACGAGTACAGAACCGTCTGCGCCATCGCCGTCTTGCCGTTCTCCTCGGTCAGGACCAGCGTGTTGAGCGTCTCGGGCCAGTCGCCGCCCCACGACTCGGTGGAGACGAGTCTCTCGGGTGCTGAGATCTCCCGATATACGCCGCGCATCTCCATCTCGGTGCCGTCGGACCGGCGCCAGCCGAAGCGCCATTCCCCGCCAGGGCGGCCGCGCGTGATGAGGCCGGCGCGCTCGAACACCCGCACGTGCTTGGAGACCGCGGGACCGCTCATCGCAAACGGAGCGGTCAGCTCTTTGACCGTGGCCGGCCCCCCCAGCGAATAGACGTTCAGCTAGCTAGCTGTCAAACGCGGGGCGACCGCGCCGGCCACAAGCGACGCGAGCGCGGGTGGGTCAAACGGCTTCGTCAGGTACGCAAGCGCTCCGAGCTCCTGCGCGCGGGCCTCGTTGAAGGGCTCCGCTTCGGCGCTGAGGAAGATGAGCGGGATCGCGCGAGTGCGCTCGTCGCTTCGCAGCGCCTCAGCAAGCTCGAAGCCGTCGAGCCCGGGCATCCTCACGTCGGTCACGACCACATCCGGAGGTTCCGAGCGGGCCTGGTCGAGCCCACGCCGGCCGTCTGGGGCCTCCACGACGGCGACGCGCTCGGTTTGCAGGCTGATCGCGCAAAGCATCCGGATCGCCGGGTCGTCATCGATGACCAAGACCCGCGCGACCTTCCCGTTGTCCTCGAGCCGACCGTTTCCCTGCGCAAGGCCCCCCGCACGGCTGGCCGCTTTCGGGTGTGCGGTGACTGCCATCTTCCATCCTCCCGTCGCAAACTCGATCACCGACCAGGCGCTAAGGTCAGCCAGCTGCTCCGGCCTGTCTGCTGAGGGCGGATCTTTCGCGGAGCCGGATTGTTTCTGGCCCCGCGGGGGGGGATTCGCTGCGCCGATATTTGCGGCGCCGCAGACGGAGTCTATCGCGGCGTGACCCCGGATGCGCCCCGCGCTAGAATTGGCGGCGTGGCGGCTGAGGAAATGCGGCACCTGCGTGTCCTGATCGCGAACGAGAAGCGGGAACGGCTCGAGCTGCTCGCTCGGGTCGTGGCCGGGCTCGGGCACGAGGTGATCGCCCGAGAGATCTACGTGAAAGAGGTCGGAGCGGTGACAGCCAGAGAGCGGCCCGACGTCGCTCTCGTGGGGCTCGGCCTGCACTCCGACCATGCGCTCGAGCTGATCACGGAGATCGTCCGCGAGGCCTCCTGCCCCGTGATCGCGCTGCTCTCGGCCAGCGACCCGGCCTACGTGCACGAGGCGGCCAAGCGCGGCGTCTTCGCCTACATCGTCGACAGCACCCCCAACGAGCTGCAGAGCGCGATCGACATCACGCTGCAGCGCTTTGCCGAATACCACAGCCTGCAAGGCGCATTCGGACGGCGGGCACTGATCGAGCAGGCGAAGGGCATCCTGATGGCTCGGCACGCCGTCGACGCCGATCGGGCCTTCGACCTGCTGCGCGACCACTCGCAACACAACGGCCAGAAGGTGATCGACGTCGCCCAGGCGATCGTCGACAGCCATCTCCTGCTCATGCCGTCGCCCGCGCCGGCGGCGACGCCTTCCTAGTCCTCGGGCTGCACAGCGGGGGGTTCTTCTCGCGACTCGTCGACGAAGACCTGCTCGAGCCGGTCCACGACCTCGCGGAGGCCTTCCTTCGCCCAGCCGACGCGCTCGTCGATGAGGCGCGTCTCCTCCCGGAGGCTTTCCTTCCGGACGCGCGCGTCCTCTTCGACCTGGCGGGCAGCTTCTCTAGCGTCGGCCTCGATCGCCTCACTCCTGCGGCGGGCGTCCGCGAGGATCCGCTCGACCTCACGGTCGGCCTCGAGCCGCTGCTGCTTCAGATACGCGTCGGCCTCGCTGCGAGCCTCTCGCAGGATGTCGTCTGCCTCCTCCCGCGCAAGGGTGACGATGTGCTGGCCGGCCTTTTCGGCCGCCGTGAAGACAGCCGTGACGCGGGCGCCAATTCCCTGGTCGCCCTCGCTGGAGCCATCGGTCGAGGTCTCCTCGACCGCCTCATTCTGCGGCGCCTTTTCAGCGTCCATGCCGTCGCAGACTATCGGCGGCTGCGGACGCCGTCGATTAGCGGTCTACGCCTCTTCCGGACCGCTCTGAGGCAGCAGTCCTCCGAGCACCGCTCCGAAAAGGGCGTGCGCGGCCACTTCGTAGGCGAACACCCGCCCGTTACGTAGCAGCGGCGGCCAGCGGCCGCTACGGCGTTCCGGGTGGGCACGGTCGACGACCGCCATCGCCGGCCAGAAGGCGAGGTTCTCGGCCTGCGCCGCCAGCACCGCGCGCACGGGCCCTCGGCCTCCGAGGCGCTCGAAGAGCGCGCCAAAGACGGCGCCGTTCGCGAGGTGCACGGCGAGGGCGCCTCCCTCCCCGAGCCCGAGGAGGCCCGCCAGGAGCCGCCGGTCGGAATACGGAGTTCGGAACGCGCGGCCGAGCGCCGGTTCCGCGCCCGCCCAAACAGCGGCGGCGACGATGCCAGCCAGCATTCCCCTCATCCTCCGGCGAGCATATCCTCACCCTCGTGGCTGGACTGAGCTTGGAGCGAAGGCGCACGCTGACGCTTGCGGCGACCGTCGTCGGCTCCTCCCTTGCCTTCATCGACGCGACCGTCGTCTTCGTAGCCCTCCCCACGCTGGAGCGCGAGCTCGACCTCGGACTGACCGGGCAGCAGTGGGTCGTCCTTTCCTACTCGCTGGCGCTCGCGTCGCTCTACCTCGTTGGCGGCGCCATCGGCGACCGTTACGGGCGGAGGGCGACCTTTATCGCCGGTGCCCTCGGCTTCGCCGCCGCCTCGGCATTTGCCGGAGCCGCTCCCTCGGGGGAACTTCTGATCGTCGCGCGCACCCTGCAGGGCATTGCCGGGGCGTTCCTGACGACGAACTCGCTCGCACTGCTCCGCGGCGTCTACGGCGACCAGGCCGGTCGCGCGATCGGCCTCTGGACGGCGTTCACGAGCGTGGCCACGATCGCGGGCCCGCCGGTCGGCGGCGCGCTCGTCGAATGGGTGTCCTGGCGCTGGATCTTCTTCATCAACCTGCCGCTCTCCATCTTGACCGTCGTGCTCGCCCGGGCAGGCAAATGCGATGAGCGGACCCAGCTCCGCGTCGGGCGGCTCGACATCCCCGGGGCCGCGCTCGCGGCGCTCTCCTTCGGCACTCTGACCTATGGGCTCGTGGAGGGACCGGACAAGGGCTTCGCCGACGTCTGGTGGGCCTTCGCGGTGGCCGTGCCCGCCCTCGTCGCCTTCGTCGTCTACGAACGCCGCGCGGCCGAGCCCATGCTCCCGCTCGCGCTCTTCCGGCACCGGAATTTCGCGTTCGCCAACCTGGAGACCTTCCTCGTCTACGGCGCCCTCTACGGGCAGCTCGTCTTCTTCCAGCTCTATCTCCAGTTCATCGGCTTCTCGCCGTTCGAGGCCGCGCTGGTCACGGTGCCTGCGAGCGGGATCATGATCCTCCTCGCCTCGCGCTTCGGCATGCTCGCCGACCGCCACGGGCCGCGCCTCTACCTCACCGCCGGGCCCATCCTCGTCGGAATCGGGATCCTCCTGATCCTGCCGGTCCGCGACCGGGGCGACTTCTGGACGTTCGGCTTCGCCTCGGTCGTCGTCTTCGCCCTTGGCCTCGCCATGCTCGTCGCGCCGATCACGTCGACCGCGCTCAAGTCGGCGCCGTCGGAGCTCGCGGGCATCGCCTCCGGTGTGAACTCGACCGTGTCGCGGCTTGGGAACCTGATCGCAGTCGCCGTCATCGGCGTCGTCATCTCGCTCGTCTTCCATTCGCGTGTCGAGGCCGAGGGTGCGGACCCGCTCGCGACGGGCCAGGTGGGCGAGGCCCTTCGCAACGCCTCGATCGACGGCTTCCGCGCGGGGATGATCCTCGCTGCGGCGCTTGCGTTCGCCGGAGCCGCAGTGGCCGCGATCGGGATCACCAATCGCGACACTGCCCCGAAGGAGGTCAGCGAACAGGCACCGGCGCCAGCCGGAAGTTGAGCCCGGCGGCCCGCTCCCGCACCTTCGCGACCGCTTCCTCCCTGGTCTCGCCGGAGCCGTAGAGGATGGCGAGCCGGTAGCTCTGGGAATCGTTCGTCCCCTGCTCGGAGAGCGAGAGGCCGGGCCGGACGAGGATCTCGACGTCGTCCTCGTGCTCGGGAACGGCCTCGACGAACGCATCCTCGAAGACACGGATGATGTAGCTCAGAGCGACGCCGTCCGGAATGCCGGTCTCCCAGCGGGGGTCGTCTCCAACGGCGAGGTCGAAGAGCGCCCCGTAGGTGGAGCGGCCGTGCAGGACCTGGACGAGCGGCGCGAACTGGGAGGCGATCCGCCCGTTCACCTCGATGATCTGCGCCGGCCCCTGGGCGGGGACGAAGAACTCCATGTTGAAGAAGCCGCCCTCGAACCCAAGCGCCGGCAAGACCCGCTCGGCGACATCGGCGAGCTCGAGCTGGCGCTCTTGGGAAAGCTGGGACGGATAATCGAAGCGCTCGAAGCTGAGGGTGCCCGGGTACTTGACCGAATCCGTGACGCCGATCGTCGTGACCGCCTCGCCGTGGACGTAGCCCTCGAGGGTGACCTCGTCGCCGCTCAGGAGCTCCTCCCCGATGAAGCCGTGCGCGGCGTTCGGGTCGGCCCCGGCCAGCGCGGCGATCTCGCCGTATCGAGCCGTGTATCGGTCGGCCTCCTGCAGGCCCGCGACCTCGGCGAGGTTGTCGATCCGGTAGGCGTTTTGCGAGAGGCGGCCGACAACCGGCTTCGCAAAGAACGGCGGGTCGCACGGCTGTCCCCCGTTCAGGACGCAAAACGCGGGAGTGGCCTCGGGCGCCACCTCCCGCTGCACCTCCCGCGAGGTCGGCTTGTGCTGCAGGGTGATGAGCGAGCGCGGCGTCGGTCCCGGGAGACCGCGACGCTCGGCCAGGAGCGCGGCGAGCAGGGCAGACAGGTCCTTCGTCCCGACGACGCCGTCCGCGGGTATGTCTTCGCAGGAGCGGAGGAACGCGACGGGGTCGAACTCGGCGAGCTGGTCGAGATCGGAGCCCTCGTAGCGAACCCGGTAGCGATCCTCGAGGCCGGCGGCGGCGATCGCGGCCAGGTCCCGCTCCTGCGGGCAGAGGACAAGGATGTCTCTCATCGGAGGGACCCGCGCGCCTGCGCGACAGGGGAATGGTACCCGGGCCGCACTAGAGTGGGTGCCGTGCTCCTGGCCCGTACGGACGTCGTCGGCAGCCTTCTCCGTCCCCCAGCGCTCCTCGACGCGCAAAAGGGACGGGAGGCCGGGAGCTTGACCGCCGCCGAGTTCAAGCAGGTCGAGGACGCAGCGGTCGACGCTGCCCTACGGCTGCAGGAGGAGGCGGGGCTCGAGGTGGTCACGGACGGGGAGATGCGCCGCCTTTCCTTCCAGAGCCAGATGACCGACGCCGTCGACGGATTCGGCGACTGGGATCTCGACGCGTTTCTCTGGGGCGACTGGCGAGGCGACGAGGTCGGCGATCTATCGGTCGAACGGCCGCCGCTCACGGTCAGTGGGAAGCTGCGTCGCAAGCGCTTTCTGTCGGCTGAAGAATTCACGTACGCGCGAGGCCGGACCGATCGGTTGCTCAAGGTAACGCTCCCAAGTCCGTCGCTATTCGCGAATTTCTGGAACCCGGATCGACCCCCGGATGCCTACGCGACGCTGGAGGACTATCTCGGCGACGTGGCGGAGATCCTCCGCGAGGAGGTCGAGGAGCTTGTGAGGCTCGGGGCCGAGTACATCCAGCTCGACGCCCCGCACTATCCACTCCTCCTCGATCCCGGCTATCGCGACTTCTACGAAAGCCGCGGCTGGCCCGCGGACCGCTGGCTCGAGCTCGGGCTCGAGCTCGACAACCTCGTAATCGGCGACCACCCGCACGTGACGTTCGCCATGCACCTCTGCCGTGGAAATCAGGCGAGCCGCTGGCTCGTCTCGGGCGGCTACGAGTGGCTCGCCGCGCGCCTCTTCCCACGGGTGAACGCGGAGCGGCTGCTGCTCGAGTACGACGACGACCGCTCCGGCTCGTTCGAGGCGCTCGCCGAGGTCCCCGAAGACAAGGTCGCGGTGCTCGGGCTCGTGACGACGAAGTCGGGACGGCGCGAGACGGTGGAGGAGCTGACGGCCCGGATCCGCGAGGCCTCCGCCTTCGTCCCCCTCGAGCGCCTCGCCCTCTCGCCGCAATGCGGGTTTGCCACGTCGGTCCTGGGCAACGCCCTCACGCTCGACGACGAGCGCGCCAAGCTCCACACGCTCGCCGAGACGGCCGAGGCGGTCTGGGGCCGATGACCGTCGTCCTGCACGGGAGCGGGCTGACCGTCGCCGATGTCGTGCGCGTGGCGCGCGCGGGCGAGAAGCTCGAGCTCGCGCCGGAGGCGCTCGAGCACATCCGGGAGACGCGTGCGCTCGTCGAGCGGGTGGTCGAGCGGGGGGACGAGGTGTACGGCCTCACCACGGGGGTCGGCGCCCGCAAGAAGGTGCGGGTGCCGCCGGAGGAGATCCCCTCCTTCAACCGGCGTCTTATCGAGAACCACCGGATGGGAACCGGGCCCGATGCCGCGCCCGAGGTCGTCCGCGCGACGATGCTTCGCGTCGCCAACGCCTTCGCCAAGGGCACGGCCGGGGTGCGACCGGAGATCGCGGAGCGCCTCGTTCGGGCCCTGAACGAGCACGAGCGGCCCCGTGTCCGCTCGCTCGGCTCGGTGGGTCAGGGCGACCTCGCCCCGCTCGCCGACCTCGCCGCCGAGCTCTTCGGCGACTTCGACCTCGCCGCCAAGGAAGGGCTCGCGCTCCTCAACTCCAACGCTTTCTCCAGCGCCATCGCCGCGCTCGCCGTCTCCGATGCAGAGCGGCTGGTCGACACGATCGACGTCTCGGGCGCCCTCGATCTCGAGGCGTTCGCCGGCAACCTGACCATCCTCCACCCGGCGATCGGTGAAGTCCGGCCGTATCCGGGCCTCCTCGTCGCGCTCGGCCGGCTCAGGGAGCTGCTCGAAGGCAGCTATCTCTGGGCCGACGGGGCGGCGCGGAACCTGCAGGACCCCCTCACCTTCCGCTGCCTCCCCCAGCTCCAGGGCGCGGCTCGGGACGCCCTCGAGTTCACGAAGGGCCAGCTCGAGATCGAGCTGAACGCGTCGCAGGAAAACCCGCTCGTCATTCCCGCCGAGGAGCGAATCATCTCCGTTGCGAACTTCGATGTAGTCCCGATGGCCGCGGCGCTCGACTTCCTCCGAATTGCGCTCGCACCCGTGCTCACGAGCGCCTGCGAGCGCCTCATCAAGCTCCTCCAGGGCCCGCTGACGGGGCTTCCGGACGGCCTCGCTCCTCGCCAGGGGCTTGCGGAGAACTCGCTCGGCGAATTCGGGGTCGCCGCCCAGGCGCTGACCGCGGAGGCGCGCCTGCTCGCCCAGCCGGTCTCGTTCGAGGTCGTGACCTCGACGCACGCCGAGGGAATCGAAGACCGCATCACCATGGCCCCGCTTTCCGCACGCCGCCTCGCCGAGATGGTCGGCCTCGGCGAGCGTCTGGTCGCGATCGAGCTGACCGTCGCGAGCCAGGCCGTCGACCTGCGCTCGCCTCCCGTCCTCGGCGCGGGCACGAAGCGGGCGCACGACCTGGTCCGCGAGCGCGTGCCCTTCATGGGCGAGGGAGACCCGCTCACCTCGGACCTGGAGCCCGTGCGGGACCTCATCCGCTCGGGCGCATTCCTTTCATAGACTTACTCCGTGGCTGGAGCGGGACTTCTGAAGCGCCTCGATCAGGGGCATGTCATCTGCGCGGAGGGCTACCTCTTCGAGCTCGAGCGCCGCGGCTATGTCCAGGCCGGCGCGTTCGTGCCCGAGGCCGTGCTCGAGCACCCGGAGAAGGTGACGGAGCTCCACCGCGAGTTCGTCGATGCGGGCTCTGACGTCGTCGAGGCGTTCACCTACTACGCCCACCGCGAGAAGATGCGCGTCGTCGGTAAGGAGAACCTCCTCGAGGAACTGAATCGCAACGCGCTTGCCCTCGCGAAAGAGGTGGCCGACGAGACCGGCACGCTCTTCGCCGGGGACATCTGCAACACGAACGTCTTCGAGTCCGGCGACTCCGGCTCCATGCGCGACGTGCAGGCGATGTTCGAGGAGCAGGTCGGCTGGGCTGCCGAGGCGGGCGTCGACTTCGTGATCGCCGAGACCTACTCGTACGCCGAAGAGGCCCGCATGGCGCTCGAGACGATCAAGGCCGCGGGCCTCCCCGCCGTCGTGACGATGTGTATCCACCAGGAGCCGCTCACCCGCGACGGGCTCACTCCGGCGGATGCCATGGCGATGCTCGAGCAGGCCGGGGCCGACGTCGTCGGGCTGAACTGCATCCGCGGCCTGGAGACGACGCTCGATTTCCTTCCGTCGATCCGCGAACAGGTTTCCGGCCACATCGGGGCACTCCCGGTTCCGTACCAGACGACGCAGGAGATGCCGACCTTCCAGAGCCTTCGCCATCCTCGCGTCGAGGGCATGCTCTTCCCGACCGCGCTCGAGCCATTCCAGTCGACGCGCTACGAGGTGGCGGAGTTCGCACGACAGGCCGACGACATCGGCGTGCGCTACCTCGGCCTGTGCTGCGGCAACTCGCCGTATCTCACGCGCTCGCTCGCCGAAGCCCTGGGGCGGACACCGCCGTCCAGCCGCTACTCGCCGGACATGTCCAAGCACGCCTACTACGGGAGCGACCCGTCCCTGAAGAGCGTGAGCGTGGACTTCGCCGACCAGCTCTGACGCGCACCGCGTGATCCCGGTCCTCATCGACTGCGACCCCGGTCAGGACGACGCGATCGCGCTACTCCTCGCACTCGCGAGCCCGGAGGTGGACGTGGTCGGCGTGACGACGGTGGCCGGCAACCAGACGCTGGAGAAGACCACCGCCAACGCCCTACGCGTCCTCGAGCTCGCCGGGCGCGCGGACATCCCCGTGGCCGCCGGCGCCGAGAGGCCGCTCGTCGGAGAGCTCGTCGTCGCAGCCGATGCGCACGGCGAGACCGGCCTCGACGGCCCCGACCTCCCTCCCGCTTCGACCGAGCCGGTCGCCCTCCACGCGGTCGACTTCCTCGCCGAGCGGCTCCTCCAGGCGGCCGTTCCGATCACGCTCGTCCCGCTCGGGCCGCTCACGAACGTCGCGCTCCTCCTCGCGCACCACCCTGAGGCCGCTCGCCGCATCGAGCGCATCGTGCTCATGGGCGGCGCGATCGCCGAGGGAAACCAGACGCCGGCGGCCGAGTTCAACATCTGGATCGACCCGGAAGCGGCCAGCAGGGTGTTCACGAGCGGACTCGACGTGACGATGGTCGGGCTCGACGTGACGAACAAGGCCGTCCTCACCGGAGCCGACGCCGACCGGCTGCGAAAGACAGGCCCCGTCGGGGCGGCCGCGGCGGCGATGCTCGATTTCTACCTCGGCTTCTACGAGGAAGCGTACGACCACGGCGGCGCGCCGATCCACGACGCTGTAGCGGTGGCCCATGTGTTCCGGCCCGACCTGCTGGAGACCGCTGACCGCCACGTCGCGGTCGAGCTGGCGCCGGGTCTCTGCCGGGGACGGACTGTCGTGGACATGCGCCGGCGCACCACGGGCCCGCGGCCAAACGCCCACGTAGCCGTCGCTATCGACGCGCCGGCTTTCCGCGAGCTCCTGGTCGAGCGGCTCGCGGGGTACGCGCCAACTTCTCCGGGCGAGGGCCGTCAGACCTCCTGAGAGAGCCGAATCCCGTTGATTCTGGCCCGGCGATGAGCTATAAGCGGGCGTTCCGGGAGAAACCCCAAAGGCCGCCCCCTGGCGGAAGGAGAGGCCGTTATGGATGAGACGCAGAGCCGAGTCGACGCCATCCGCAAGGAGCGCAGCGAGCTCGAGAATCACATCATCGACGAGTACAGCGCCGGGAAGATCACGCGGCGCGAATTCGTCCGCCGCGGCACCGTCGTCGGCATGTCGATCCCGCTGGTGTCCTTTCTCGCGTCAGCCTGCGGAGGCGGCGAAAGCGCCAGCACGGGCGCGGGCACCGGAACGAGCGGCGGCGCGGTCACGAAGGGCGGCACCGTTCGCGTCGCTCTCATCCAACCGACGACCGAGCCGAACCCGTTGCTCGTCCAGGACGAAGGCGGCGCGGGCATCCTCGGCTCGACCGGCGAGTTCCTCTCCTTCTCGGACGCGAACCTCGAGCTCCAGCCTCGCGTGGCGGAGAGCTGGGAGCCGAACGCAGACGGCACGGTCTGGACGTTCCAGATCCGCCAGGGCGTCACCTTCCACAACGGCGCGACCCTGACCGCGAACGACGTCAAGACCACGTTCGACAAGCTGATCAACCCCGACGGCGGTTCTGCCAACGCGCAGTCCGCGCTCGGCGGCGTCTTGTCGCCGGGCGGCATCGAGGCGCCCGACGACGCCACCGTCGTCTTCAACCTCGACGCGGCGAACGGCAACTTCCCGACCCTCGTCAGCTCGGCGAACTACAACGCGATCATCATCCCGGCCGACCTCGACCCCGCCGACTGGGGCACGACGTTCGAGGGCACAGGGCCCTTCAAGCTCGAGAAGTTCACGCCGAAGGTCGGCGCGACCTTCGTCCGCAACGACGCGTACTGGGGGCCGAAGGCCAACATCGACAGGATGGAGCTCAAGTTCTACGACGAGGAAGCTCCGATGATCCTCGCCCTCCAGGGCGACGAGGTCGACTTCCTGGAGCACTTCTCCGTGTCGGGCGGCAAGGCCCTTCTGAACGACGACAACGTCAAGGTGATCGCCGTCAAGGCGGCGACGCACCGGCAGATCCACATGCGCACCGACAAGGATCCCTTCACCGACAAGCGCGTTCGCCAGGCGATCGCGCTCTCGCTCGACCGCAATGCCCTCGTCGAAGGGCTCTGGGAGGGCCAGGCAGACGTCGGCAACGACAGTCCCTTCGCCCCGCTCTACCCGTCCACGGACACGAGCGTTCCGCAGCGCGAGCAGGACCTCGTGCAGGCCAAGCAGCTCCTCGCCGACGCCGGCGCCGAAGGCATCTCGGTCGACCTCTCGACGTGGAACGGATTCGAGATCCCCGACCTCGCGCAGCTCGTGAAGGAGAACGCAGCGGAGATCGGCGTCACCATCAACCTGAAGATCACCGACGCCGGCACGTACTACGGCGACGGGGTCTTCGGCAAGTCGACGTGGCTCGACTCCGTGATGGGCATCACGGACTACGGCCACCGGCCGGTGCCGAACGTCTACCTGGGGGCCGCCCTCTCCGGCGATCCGAAGGTCGGCGTCTGGAACTCGGCGCACTTCAAGAACGACGCCTATGACAGCCTGGTCAAGGAGTACGTGGCGGCGCTCGACATCGACTCGCAGCGGGGAGTGGCCAAGCAGATCCAGGAGCTCCTGCTCGACGAGACGCCGATCATCTTCCCGTACTTCTATTACTTCCTGAGCGCGACCAAGCCCACCCTCGAGGGCGCCCAGTCCGCAGCGACGGGGCAGTTCGACCTCTCGAAGGCCGGGTTCACCAGCTGAGCGAAACAGCGAGGCGGTCGGGGCCCCGGCTCCGGCCGCCTAGGCTGTAGTAGGAGCGGCCATGGGGCGATTCCTCCTCAACAGGCTCGGTCTCGCGGCCATCACGCTGTTCCTCCTCAGCATCATCGTCTTCTTCGGGGCGCAGGTCCTCCCCGGGAACGTGGGGCGGAGAAAGCTCGGCCCGTTTGCCGACCAGGCAGCGGTGGACGCGCTGAACAAGCAGCTCGGAACCGACAAGCCGCTTCTGTCGCAGTTCTGGAACTGGATCTCGAATCTGGTGCAGGGAGACCTGGGAACCTCGCTCTCCTACAACCTCCCGGTCACCGACCTGATCGGGACTGCGCTCCTCAACTCGTTCAAGCTTGCGGCCTTCGCTTTCGTCCTGGTCGTTCCGCTCGCCATTCTGGGCGGGGTCCTCGCGGCCCTCAAGCGCGACCGGTTCTTGGACCGCGCGATCACGATCGGAGGACTGTCGCTCGCCGTCGTCCCGGAGTTCGTGACGGGGATCATCCTCATCCTCGTCTTCGGTCTCTGGATCGACCTGCTCCCCGTGAGCGCGAACGCCCCGGACGGAAGCACCCTTTTCACCGAGCTCAAGTACCTCGTCCTCCCCGCCCTCACGCTCGTGATCGTCCTGTTCGGCTACATCGCGCGGATCACCCGTGCGGGCACGATCGAGGCCCTCGATGCGGACTACACGCGGACTGCGGTGCTCAAGGGCCTGGCGCAGCGGGCGGTCATCCGGCGCCACGTGCTTCGCAACTCGCTCCTCCCGACGATCGCCGTCATCGCCACGCAGACGGGCTACCTGATCGGAGGGCTCGTCGTGATCGAGACGCTCTTCAACTATCCAGGCATGGGCAAGCTGATCTTCACCGCCGCCCAGAAGAAGGACTTCCCACTGCTCGAGAGCGGCGTCCTCATCGTCGGCATCGTCTTTCTGGTGGCGACGCTCCTCGCCGACCTCGCCTACTCCCTCCTCAATCCCCGGATTCGCTACGCGAGCGCCGAATGACCGTCGTCCAGGATCCAACCGCTCCGATCTCGGTTCCCACCCAGCCGGACCAGGCGAGAGTCGCCCGGGGAGAACGTCTGCGCCTGCTCGTCCGCTCGCCGACGTTCATCATCGGCTGCATCCTCGCCGGCATGTGGGTCCTCTGCGCCCTCCTCGGGCCATTGCTCGCGCCGAAGAACCCCCAGGCGGCTGACGTCCTCAACAAGCTCGTCGCCCCAGAGAGTGGCCATCTCTTCGGCACCGATCGGCTCGGGCGCGACGAGCTCTCGCGCGTGATCGTCGGGGCCCGCTCGATCCTCATCGTCGCGCCCCTCGCGACCCTCCTCGGAACGATCCTCGGCACGGCGATCGGCCTGATCACCGGCTACTACCGCGGCTTCGTCGACGAGGTCATCATGCGCTTCGTCGACTCGATCCTCGCGATCCCGCTGATCATCACGGCCCTGCTCGCGATCGTCGCAATCGGTCCTTCGCGCCTGACGCTGATCCTCGTGATCGGCTTCGTCTTCGCGCCCATCATCGCGAAGACGGTGCGCGCCGCTGTGCTCAGCGAGGCCCAGCTCGACTATGTCCAGGCAGCCCGCCTGCGGAACGAGCGCGGCCCCTATGTCATGTTCGCCGAGATTCTCCCCAACGTGATGGGGCCGATCATCGTCGAGTTCACCGTCCGCCTCGGGTACGCCATCTTCGCCGTCGCGACGCTCTCGTTCCTCGGCTTCGGCGCCGACCCCTCGATTCCAGACTGGGGCCAGGATATCTCGCAGCATTACCAGTTCATCAACGGCGGCGTCTGGTGGGCCGTCCTCTTCCCGTCTCTGGCCATCGCGACGCTGGTCATCGGCATCAACCTGATCGCCGACGCGATCGCCCAGACCTTCGAGCGATGAACGAGCCCGCGATCGAGCTCCAGGACCTCGAGGTCGCGTATCGCGTCCGCGGGGTCGACCGGCGCGTCTTAAGAGGCGTCACGCTCTCGATCGGGCGGGGTGAGTCGTACGGGCTCGTCGGAGAGTCGGGTTGCGGCAAGACGACGGCTGCGTTCGCGCTCATGCGCTATCTGCCGCGGAACGGCCACATCCTCGACGGCTCGATCACGGTGAACGGCGAGGACCTCC
>JBDTRS010000033.1:0-17012 GCA_039931575.1 Gaiellaceae bacterium | reverse complement strand
CGACATCATGAATTTCGAGGGCGCCTACGGCGGGGGCGACATCGCAGGTGATGTCTTCAGCAACATCATGACCGGCCTCTCGAATGGGGATCGATGTCGCGGGGCACTCGGGCGGAAGCATCCGTCGCGCGCTCGAGAGAGGCGTGGTAGCCGACGTCCTCGACCGCCGCGAGCAGATCCTCCACGCTGACGCGCTCTTCCGGGAAGCGCACGGCTGCCTTCTCGGTCGCGAGGTTGACGGTCGCGTCGACGCCGTCAAGATCGTTCAGCCGCCGCTCGATGCGGCCCGCGCACGAAGCGCAGGTCATCCCTTCGAGCTCGAGCGTGATCTGGCTCACACTTCGAGTATACCCCCTAGGGGTAAATAACGAAGCGGTCGATCGCCCGTCCGGCCCGGTTCACCGCGGCGCCGCGGAGCGAGCCGGCCTTGGCGACGAGATACATAAAGCCGTGGGCCTCACGGGCGAAGACGCGCTTCGGATACGAGGTCGGGCAAGAGCGCAGGTCGTAGAGATGCGCGCCGCCGCCCCCGTGGACGACGTAGGTGACGCCGTTCCTCGGCGCGAAGCGCTGGTAGTTGTGGTCGTGGCCGGCCAGGACGAGGGCGACGCCGTACTGGCGGAAGAGCGGGACCCATCTCGAAACGACCGCCGGGTTGCTCAAATAGCCGCCGCAGGTGTAGGCGGGATGGTGGAAGACGACCACCTTCCACGTGGCCGTCGACGCCGAGAGGTGATTCCGGAGCCAGTTCGTCTGCCGCGTCCCGACCGCATTCGAGTTGAGCACGAAGAGATCCAGCTCGGGAAACGAGCGCACGTAGTAGGGGCCCGGCATGGCGAGCGTCTCGAACTCGTAGCGCCCGCCCTGGACGCGCACGTCGTGGTTTCCGAGCGATCCGGCCACGCCGAGCCCGGCGGCGGCCCGCCATGCGAACGCGTCGTTCCAGTTTCGCCGGAACGCGGCCGGGCTCTCCGTGTAGTCGTTGTCGCCGAGCGTGACCAGGAGGTTGGCCGGATGTCCAGCTTCCCACGCTTTCATGGACGCGCCCAGTGCGCGCTCGGTCGGCCCGCCGACGCCGAAGTCGCCCACGGCGAGGATGCGCGTCGCCGCGCCCGCCGAACCGCTCACGGCGACGGCGAACGCAAGAGCAACGGCCGCGATGACCCCACGCACTTCGTCGGTTGTAGCATGCCGCCGCGATGCGGCTAGCCCTCGTCCCGCGACCGACCGAGTTCTTCGACCTCTTCACCAAGGCGGGCGCGAATGCCCTGCAGGCGGCGCAAAAGGCGGAGACACGCTTCCGGGAGTTCCCCAACTCCTCGGTCACGCAGGCCGACGTCAAAGCGTTCGAGCACGAGGGCGACCGGATTACCCGCGAGCTCATCCAGCTCCTCAACACGCAGTACGTGACCCCCTTCGACCGCGAAGACATCTACGCGCTCGCGAGCACGATCGACGACGTGGTCGACCACATCGAGGAGGCATCCGACCTGCTCGAGCTCTACGGCATCGAGTCGCCCACTCGGCAGGCGATTGAGCAGTCGCGGATCCTCACGGGCGCCGTCTCCCATCTCGCCACGGCGCTCGCGAACCTCAAGTCGCGCCGCGGCGTCCAGGATCAGCTCGTCCAGCTGAAGGAGCTCGAGGACGAAGGCGACCGCGTCCTTCGCGACGCCATCGCCGACCTCTTCCGCGACGAGCGCATCGACCCGCTCACCGTCATCCGCTGGAAGGACATCTTCGAGGCGCTCGAGGATGCCCTCGACGCTGCGGAGACGGCCGCGAACGTCGTGGGGAACATCGTCGTCAAGAACGCGTAGGCACCGTTGGACCTGACGCTCGTTGCAGTCGTCGCCGTCGCGCTCTTCTTCGACTTCACCAACGGCTTCCACGACACGGCCAACTCGATCGCCACGAGCGTCTCGACGCGTGCTCTCTCGCCGAGGCCCGCCGTCATCAGCTCGGCGATCCTCAACTTCGCCGGCGCGTTCGTTTCCTTCAAGGTGGCGGCCACGATTGCGAGCGGGCTTGTCGACGCGGAGGCGATCACGCTCAAGATCGTGCTCGCCGGGCTCGTGGGGGCGATCACCTGGAACCTGGTCACGTGGTACATCGGGCTGCCTTCGAGCTCGAGCCACGCGCTCATCGGCGGAGTAGTCGGATCGGCCATCTCGGCGGCCGGCTTCGACGTCGTCAAATGGCGCGGCCTTTACGAGAAGGTGCTGCTCCCGTCGCTCGCGGCGCCGTTCCTGGGAGTCGCGCTCGCCGCCGCGATCATGCTCGCGCTCCTCTGGATCATCCGGCGGCGCCACCCCGGCGTCGTCAACCGCGTCTTCCGCCGCCTACAGCTCATCTCGGGCGGTTTCGTCGCCTTTACGCACGGGACGAACGACGCGCAGAAGACCATGGGAATCATCGCGCTCGCGCTTGTCGTCTCGGGCCATCTCGAGGAGGACTTCTCGCGTCCGCCGATCTGGGTCATCCTCAGCGCGGCGACCGCGATGGCCGCGGGAACCTACGCGGGCGGCTGGCGGATCATCAAGACGCTCGGCCAGCGCGTCGCCAAGCTCGACCCTCCGCAGGGATTCGCGGCGCAGACCTCGTGCGCTTCCATCCTTTGGCTCACTGCCCACTACGGCTTCCCGGTCTCGACCACCCACACGATCTCGGGCTCGGTGCTCGGCGCCGGGGCAACACGACGCCTCTCCGCGGTGCGCTGGGGAGTCGCGGGCAACATCCTCGTCGCCTGGGTGCTGACGGTTCCCTGTGCCGCGCTTGTCGGAGCCGGAATGGAGACCCTGACGCGACTCCCGGGCGGCGCCGGCCTCGTCTTCGCCCTCACCGCCCTGATCGCCGCGCTTGCCTTCGTCGGGCGAAGCTGGCAGGGACGGCGGCTCGCCGCGGCCTAGATGCGCTTGCATCGCGGGGCGATCGTGAGAGGATCCCCGCGTGCAGACTCGCCATCGACTTCCGGAGCTTGGCGGCGACCCCTTCCTCACGGACGGCGGCTTGGAAACGACGCTGATCTTTCGGAACGGCCTCGAGTTGCCCGACTTCGCGTCCTTCGTCCTTCTCGACGACCCCAATGGCCTCGAAGCGCTGCGCGAGTATTACGAGTCCTACGTCGAGATCGCCCGGCGCCGGGGCATCGGGATCATCATCGACACCGTCACGTGGCGTGCGAACCCCGACTGGGGAGCTGGGCTCGGCTATTCGACAGACCAACTCGCCGATCTGAACCGCCGGGCAGTCGCTTTGCTCGACGACGCGCGCGGACAGAACGCCGACGACCCGCCCATCCTGATCAGTGGCTGCATTGGCCCACGCGGGGACGGCTACAAGGTGGGCGTCGCCATGACCCCGGACGAAGCCGAGCACTACCACTCTCCGCAGATCGAGGTCTTCGCTGACACGACGGCCGACCTGGTCACCGCCTGGACACTGAGCTATCCCGAGGAGGCCATGGGCATCGCGCGCGCGGCGCAGAAGGCTGAGATCCCGGTTGTCATCTCGTTCACCGTGGAGACGGACGGACGCCTTCCGAACGGCCAGTCGCTCCGCGAAGCAATCGAGGCCGTCGATGAGGAGACAGGTGCTGCGGCGGCCTATTTCATGGTCAATTGCGCGCACCCAACTCACTTCGAGGGCGAACTCGAGCCGGGGCCGTGGCTCGAAAGGCTTTGGGGTATTCGCGCGAACCCCTCCGTGAAGAGCCACGCCGAGCTCGACGAGGCAACCGAGCTCGACGCCGGCGATCCTGTCGAGCTAGCAGCGGACTACGCCAGGTTGCGTGCGCAATTCCCGCAGCTCAATGTTCTCGGCGGCTGCTGTGGCACCGACGAGCGCCATCTCGACGAGATCGCGGCCGTTCTCACCTAGTACTAGTGTGACGCGTCGGTGAACTCGCGGAACTGACCGCTGACGAGGAAGGCGGTCTGCTCGCCGATGTCGACGGCGTGGTCGCCGATCCGCTCTAGGCACCGTGAGACGAGGAGCATGCGCAGCCCCCATTCCCGAAGCTCCGGGTCTGCGCTCAGATCGAGGATCTGGTGCACCACCCGCCGGTTCGCCCCGTCGATCAGCTCGTCGAGCTCGACCAGCGTCTCCGCCCGTTCGACGTCCCGCTCCCTGAACGACTCGAGCGCGACCTGGATCATTTCGTCCGCGCGTGCGCCCATGTCTTCGAGGGCCTCCGCGAGGGTCTCGTCGGGCGGAACGTCGTGGACGAGCTTCGTCAGTTTGGCGACGGTGACGCAGTAGTCCGCCATGCGTTCGAGGTGCAGGTTGATGTGCAAGACGGCGAGGACGCACCGGAGGTCGACCGCGACCGGAGTCTGGCGCGCGAGGAGAGACTGGATGCCCTCTTCGATGGTCACGTAGCGGTCGTCGACCTCGTCGTCGAAGGCGATCACCTCGTCGGCCAGCTCCGCGTTCTGGCGCGCGAGCGCCGCGAGGCAGCCGCGAAGCGCCCGCAGAACGAGCTCACCCTCCTCTTGCAGTGAGGCCTCGAGCTGGTCGAGCTCCTCTTGCAGCGAGACTCTCATCCGAACCGCCCCGTCACGTAGTTTTCCGTGCGCTTGTCGGCCGGCTTGCGAAGCGTCTCGTTCATCTCGATCAGCATGCCGCACCGGGCACCATCGGCGCCGACCTCGGGCTCGACGCTGAAGAACGCCGTGCGGTCGGCCACGCGGGCGGCCTGCTGCATGTTGTGCGTGACGATCACGATCGCGTACTCGCGCTTGAGGTCGTGCATGAGATCCTCGATGCGCGCGGTCGAGATCGGATCGAGCGCGGAGGCGGGCTCGTCCATCAGCAGCACGTCCGGCTCGACGGCGAGGCAGCGCGCGATGCAGAGGCGCTGCTGCTGGCCGCCGGAGAGGCTGAGCGCGCCCTCCTTGAGGCGGTCCTTCACCTCGTCCCAGAGCGCTGCCTGCTGGAGCGCGCGCTCGACCCGCCCGCCGAGGTCGTCGGTCATCCCGAGAACGCGCGGGCCGAAGGCGATGTTGTCGTAGATCGACTTCGGGAACGGGTTCGGCTTCTGGAAGACCATCCCGATGCGCCTGCGCACCTCGACGGCGTCCACCGCCGGGCCGTAGAGGTCCTGCCCGTGATAGAGGACCGCGCCTTCGACGACGGCGCTCGGAATGAGGTCGTTCATCCGGTTGAAACAGCGAATGAATGTGCTCTTCCCGCATCCCGAGGGCCCGATGAAAGCGGTCACGAAGTTCTCGTAGACCTCGAGCGAGACATCCTTGAGCGCGGGCGTGCCTGCGTAGGAGACCGTCAGGCCCGAGACGTCGAAGACGACGCCGCGATGCTGGCGGGGAGGCACGCTCGCCTGAGTCTGGTCGAGCTTGACCGGTGAATCGATGATCGTCACCACCTCTTCTGATAGCGGTTGCGAAGCCAGATGGCGGCTGCGTTCAGGAGGAGGATCATCGCAAGGAGAACGATGATCGCCGCGGCAGCCAGCGCCTTGAACTCCGGGTTCGGAAGCCTTGTCCAGTTGTAGATCTGGACGGGCAATGCGGTGAACGGGCCCATGACCGTCGGGTTGAAGGACACGTAGGTCAGCGCTCCGATGAGGAGGAGGGGGGCCGTTTCGCCGATGGCGCGTGAGAGCGCAAGAATCGAGCCCGTCGCGATTCCCGGGATCGCCGCCGGCAGCACCTGGCGCCAGACGACCTGCCACTGCGTCGCGCCGAGGGCGTAGGCGCCGTCCCGAATCGACCCCGGCACGGCGCGGATCGCCTCGCGCGCGGCGATGATCACCGTCGGGAGGACGAGCAGCGTGAGGATGAGCGCTCCCGCCAGCAGCACGCGGCCGAGCCCAAGCCCGCGCACGAGGAAGGCAAGCCCGAGGATCCCGTACACGATCGACGGGACCGCTGCGAGGTTCTGAATGTTGAGCTCGAGGAGTCGGTTGTACCAGCGATTCTTGTTCGCGTACTCCTCCAGGTAGATCGCGGTTCCGACACCGATGGGAACGGTGAACGCGATCAGGAGGACCCCGAGGTAGAGCGTCGCCAGGATCGCAGGCCGTGCCCCGGCGATCCCCGGGTCGGAGGAAGGTGGATTGGTGAGCAGGACCGGGTCGACGTAGGCGATCCCCTTCACGACGACGTCGATGACGAGCGTCCCGAGCGCAAGGAAGCCGACGGCCAGCGAGAGGAGGAGCGCCGCAACGAAGAGCCGGCCGCGCCAGAGGCCTCGGCTGTGCGTGGAGCGAAGATCGGCGGGGGCCGCAATGCTCATTCGTACACCTCTCGGTACTTGCGGACGAGGCGGATCGAGACCGAGTTCACGACCAGCGTCAGCACGAAGAGCGTCGCCCCGACGGCGAAGATCGTCTTGTACTCGAGCGACCCTGTCGGCACGTCGCCGGCGCCCGTCGCGGCGATGAAGGCCGACATCGTCTCCACGGCCTGGCGCGGATCGAAGGTGAGATTTGGCTGCTGGCCGGCAGCGAGGAGCACGATCATCGTCTCTCCGACCGCGCGTGAGATCCCGAGCACGAACGCGGCGACGATTCCCGAGACCGCGGCGGGCACGACAATGCGCGTCGAGACCTGCAGCTTGCTCGAGCCGAGGGCGTACGCCCCGTAGCGGAGGTCACGCGGGACGGCCGCCATCGCGTCTTCCGAGAGCGACGCGACCGTGGGGATGATCATCACGCCGACGATGAGCCCGGCGCTGAGCGCGTTGAAGACCTCGACGTCGAGGCCGAGGTCCCGCAGGAGCGGGGTCACGAAGGTGAGGGCGAAGTAGCCGAACACGACCGTGGGGATCCCGGCGAGGAGCTCGAGCGCGGGCTTGAGCGCGCCGCGCACCCTCGGGCGCGCGTACTCGCTCAGGTAGATGGCCGCTCCGAGCCCAAGGGGCATCGCGATCAGGCAGGCCCAGAAGGTGATCGAGAGCGTCCCGACGATCAGGGGGACGACGCCGAACGAGGCCTGAAGGAACAGCGGGGCCCACTCGGTGCCGGTGATGAAGTCGACGAAGCTGACGTGGCCGAAGAACTCCGCCGCGGGCACGAAGAGCGCAATGACGATCCCGACCGTCGTCGCGACGGAGACCAGGGCGCAGAGGGCGAGAGCGCCCTTGATCACGACCTCGCCCCAGCGCTTGCGCGCCGGGGCGAGGGGAAGGGGAACTGCCGGGGTGGCCAACTAGCTGGTGCCCGCCTCGAAGTCCGACTTGGACTTCTGCGCTTGCTCGTCCGTGAGGGGGACGAAGAGCGCCTTCTCGGCGATCTGGGCCTGGTTGTCGATGAGGTAGGCGACGAATGCCTTGACCTCGGGCTTTGCGAGCGACGTGTTCTTGACGTAGACGAAGAGCGGGCGGGAGAGCGGCGTGTAGGAGCCGTCCTGCACCGTGGCCGTGGTCGGGGCCACGCAGCCGCTGCCGCCGTCGACCTCGACGTCGGTGAGGTTGCCCTGGTTCTGCTCGAAGTAGCTGAGCCCGAAGTAACCGAGCCCGCCCTTGTCGCCCTCGACTGCCTGGACGATCACGTTGTCGTCCTCGGTCGCCTGGTAGTCGGTGCGGCTCGCGTCTTCCTCGCCGTTGATCTCCTTGGTGAAGAAGTCGAACGTCCCGGAGTCGGTGCCAGGGCCGGCGAGTGTCAGCTTCTCGTCGGGGAAGCTCGGGTCGACCTGGTTCCAGTTGCCCACCTGCGAGTCCGGTCCCCAGATCTTCGTGAGCTGGTCGACCGTCAGGCACTTGGCCCAGTCGTTGTCGTTGTTGACCACGACGGCGATGCCGTCGTTCGCAACCTGGAACTCGGTGTAATCGATGCCGTTCTTCTGGCAGACGGGAACCTCCTCGTCGTCCTTGATGGGCCGTGAGGCGTCCGAGATGTCCGTCTCGCCGTTGCAGAAGCGCTCGAAGCCGCCGCCCGTGCCGGAGATCCCGACCGTGACCTGCACGCCCGAGTTCTGCGCTTGAAAGTCTTCCGCGGCCGCCGTCACGAACGGGCCGACCGTGCTCGAACCGTCCGCCTCGATCCGGCCGGAGAGCTTCGCGCCGCTGGATGTCGTCGACGGACCCGCGGCAGAGGCTCCTTGGGTGTCGCTGCGGCCACATCCGGCCGGGAGCAGGGCGACGGCCGCAATGGCCCCCGCCAGGATCAAGGGGCGAATTCCCACCGTTCTCCTTTCACGTCGATTCATTGACGTGAGTGTTCCGCCGCCCGAGCCCTGCGTGGGCTCAAAGGTCGTGAAGGAGTGGTTACGGGCTGGTGAAGGAGATCCTGATCGTGAGCCCGCGTCCGAGCTCGCTCTCGGCGTCGACCGCTCCGCCCGCAGAGGTGACGATGTGCTTCACGATCGCGAGCCCGAGCCCGGTCCCACGCGAGGCGCGCGCGCGGTCGGCTCGGTAAAAGCGCTCGAAGAGGCGGGGGAGATCGTCCTCGCCCACGCCGACCCCGTCGTCGGACGCAGTGAGCTCGCCGGCGCCGAGCGTGAGGTTGAACGTCGAGCCCGGCCCCGCGTAGCGGATGGCGTTCTCGGCGAGGTTGGCCGCGATCACCCGGATCATCCGGGGTCGGAGCGGCAGCTCGGCGCCCGGCTTTCCCTCGGCCCGGAGCGTCACTCCCGCCCTGGCCGCTTGCGCGCTCAGGCCGCCCACGACCTCCTCCAGGATGGGGAAGGCCTCCGTCGAGCCGAGCGCGACGAGCTCACGACCCGACTCGAGCTCGCTGAGAAAGAGGACGTCGTCGATCAGCTCGCCGATCTGGATCACCTCGGCCTGCGCCTGCTCGATGAGGTCGTCGCGGTTCGAGCCCGGGAGGAGCGCAGTCTCGAGGAGCGCGAGAACGCGGGCAAGCGGCGTGCGAAGCTCGTGCGAGACTGAGGCGGTGAACCCGGCCCGAAGCTCCTCGTAGGCGCCGAGGTCGCCCGGGTCGCGCACGTAGATGAGTGTCTCGCCCCTGCCGCCGACGGCGTACGGGAGCGTGAGCGCAGAGTCCCGGGTGACGGACTCGGGCGGGGGCTCGCCCTCGACCAGACCGTCGAGGAGCTCGCGGGCGCGCCGGCTTGCCGCCGCCACCCGTCCCTCCGCGTCGAGGACGACGACGATCTCCAGGCTCTCCTCGACGAGCGCGCGGCCGCGCTCGGCCTCGAGTCGAAGCCCCGCCTCGGGCGCCAACTCGACCCTCCGTTGGAACAATCTCTTCACCGGTTCTTCACCACTCGTACACCATGAGGCGCGGCATCATTCAGATGAGCAGTGCCCAAGGTTCTCATCATCGAGGACGACGAGGTGATCGCGCGCGGAATGGCGAGTCATCTCAACGCAGCGGGCTTCGATCCCCTGTGGGTGAACAAGGGCGAGGCCGGCCTCGCGCGCCTTCGCTACGAGCAGCCGGACGTCTGCGTGCTCGACCTCATGCTCCCGGGGGTGGACGGGTGGCGCGTGATCGAGACCGCCCGGGCCGAGGGGATCGGCACGCCGATCGTGGTCGTGAGCGCTCGCGGAACCGAGCACGACCGCGTCCATGCGCTCGAGATCGGTGCGGACGACTACCTCGTGAAGCCGTTCTCGATGAAAGAGCTTGTCGCGCGCGTTCGCGCGGCGGCTCGTCGTGGCGCTCGCGTCCAAGAGGAGCGGCGCGGCGAGCCAATCGAAATCGCCGAGCTCCGCGTCGACCCACTCAACGTGCAGGCATACGTGAACGGGAAGAGCGCGGACCTCACCCCGACGGAGTTCCGCCTTCTCTATGCGCTCGCTCTCGAGACGGATCGGGTCGTGACGCGCGACGAGGTGCTGCAGAAGGTTTGGGGGCGTCGGCAGACGCACCGGGACAGGACCGTCGACGTCTTCGTCCGCAAGCTCCGGGACAAGATCGACGCCCAGGGCCCCCGCCACACCTTCATCCAGACCCGGTACGGCGTCGGCTACAAGCTCGAGGCCGTGCGGAAGGAACGTTGAGCCGGGTCCTGTTCATCTGCGTCCAGAACGCCGGCCGTTCGCAGATGGCGGAGGCGCTCTTCGAGCGCGCGGCCGGCGGGCTCCATGAAGCGCGCTCCGCCGGGACGCGCCCGGCCAAAGCGGTGCATCCCGAGGTGGCGAGCGCGATGGAGGAGCTCGGTTTCGACCTCGCCGACGCCGTGCCGCGCCGCCTGGAGCCGGAGGATGCCGAGTGGGCTGACGTGGTCGTGACGATGGGTTGCGGCGACGAGTGTCCTGTCATCGCGGGCAAGCGCTATGTCGACTGGGAGCTCGACGATCCGGCAGGGAAGGACCCGGACGAGGTGCGCGCGATCCGCGACGAGATCGGCCGCCGGGTCGACGCCCTCGTTCAGGAGCTTTAGGATCCACGCTCCCCCATGGCCGACGTGTCGAACCACATGACGCGGGACCTCCTCACCGTCGCAGGGAACGAGCGCCTCGCAGATGCCGCCAAGCGGATGGTCGAGCGTGGGGTCGGGGCGGTCCTCGTCCTCAGGGAAGGGAAGCTCGACGGGATCCTCACCGAGCGCGACCTCATGAAGGCGGTGGCCGCCGGTTATGGCGAGGACTCGGTCGTCTCCGAGTGGATGACGCGGCACCCGGAGACCATCGACGCGGACGACTCGACCGACCACGCGGCCGCGCTCATGATCCACGGGGGGTTCCGGCACCTTCCGGTGCTGGACGGCGGCCAGGTCGCCGGCATCGTCTCGATCCGCGACCTGATGCGCGTCGCGCTCGAGGATTCAGCTCCTCGCGGCGTGTAAAGCGCTTTGAAAGAGTGTGGCTAGCCGTATTCCGGCGCATGTGCCGCTCTGCCACCATTGAGTCATGACGACCGTCTTGATCGTCGACGATCACCCGAGCTTCCGTGCCACGGCGCGCGCGATTCTCCAGGCGGACGGGTTCGAGGTCGTCGGCGAGGCGAAGGACGGGGCATCTGCCGTCGCGGCTGCGCACGAGCTGCACCCTGATCTGATCCTGCTCGACGTCCAGCTCCCCGATATCGACGGGTTCGCCGTCGCTTCGCAGCTCACGACGAATGGCTCGACGCCGCAGATCGTGCTGACGTCGAGCCGCGACGCGGCCGACTTTGGCCCGCTCGTCGCCCAGTGCGGCGCACGCGGCTTCGTGCCGAAGGCCGAGCTCTCGGGTGCGGCGCTGCACGCTGTGCTTCGATAGAGCAATGCGCAAGCAGATATTCGCGGTGCTGGGCCTGGCGCTCGTGGCGACCGCGGGCGGTCTCTACCTCACGTTCACGAGCGACCACGAGCAGAACCGCGCGTTCATCTCGACGGTCTACCTCGTGCTCGTCTGGGCGTTCATCATGACCGGGCTCGTGGCGCTGGCGCGGAGGCCGGAGAACCGGTTCGGCCTTCTCATGGCGACGGTCGGGATCACCTTCATGCTCGGGGCCCTCAGCGAGTCGAACGATGCGTACGTCTTCGCGGCCGGGGAGGTGCTTTCAGGGCTCGGCATCGCTGTCTTCATCCATGCGCTGCTCGCGTTTCCTCGCGGCTACCTCGAGACGAGGATCGTCTACGCGATCGTCGGCGCGGCCTACGCGATGGTGGTCGGGCTGCAGCTTCTCTACAGCGTCTTCGGCGCGAGCAGCTGCGACGGCTGTCCAGAGAACGTCCTGTCCGTGTGGGACAGCTCGGCCGGCCGAACCGCGGTCGGCGCCCTGGCCGTCCTGGGGGCGGCTTTCATCCTCGGAGGAACGGCCTGGGTCCTCACCCGCCGCTGGCGGGCTGCGTCCCGGCCTCTGCGGCGCAGGCTCGCTCCCATCTTCGCCACCTCGGGAGCCACGCTCTCCCTCATCGGCCTGGCGATTGCGGTCTCGTTCGTATCCGGCCGCGCTGCGGACATCATTTGGTGGTTCGTTCTCGTCGCTTTCGCGTCCGTCCCGATCGCGTTCTTGGCGGGCCTCCTCCAGCTTCGGCTGGCCCGCGGCTCGGTCGCGCCGCTCGTCGTCGAGCTCTCCGAGGCCGAGAGCACGCCCGAGCTTCAGAGCGCGATCGCGCGCACTCTCGGCGATCCCGACCTCCAGCTCGCGCTCTGGCTGCCGGATTCCTACGAGTGGATCGACGTCGAGGGCCGCCCGTTCGACCTCGAACGGCACAGCGAGACCGAGGGTCGTGCCACCACGTATGTCGAGCATGAGGGCGAGGTCGTCGCCGCCCTCGTCCACGACGTCACGCTGGTGGAGCAGCGAGCGCTGGTCGAGGCGGTGAGCGCCGCCGCCAGCCTCACCCTGGCGCGCGAGCGGACCGTGCAGGCCCTGCGCCAGAGCGAAGGTCGCTACCGCGCGCTCCTCGACGCCGTCCCCGATCTCATGTTCCGGCTCGACCGCGACGGGACTTACCTCGACTTCAAGGGCCACCCCAACGACCTCATCACGCCGCCCGAGGAGCTGCTCGGGAGCCGGGCGCACGACATCCTCCCGGCCGAGGTCGCCGACACGATCGTCGCAGGCGTGCGCTCCGCGATCGACACAGGCCGGCTCGTCACCGGCGACTACCGCATCTCCATCGGCGGCATCGACCGCGACTTCGAGGCGCGAATCGTCAAGGACGGCGACGAGGCGGTCCTGATCGCGCGCGAGTTCACGCAATTGAAGCGCCTGAACGCGGAGCTCGAGCGCGAGCGCGACTTCATCCGCACCGTGGTCGACAACGCGCCCAGCCTCTTCTGCCTGATCGACCCCGAGGGGCGGATCGTGCGCTTCAACCAGACGCTGGAGCAGCTGTCGGGGGTCGTCGATGCCCCCGAGGTGCGCGAGCGCTTCTTCTGGGAGGTCTTCATCGTCCAGGACGAGGCAGGCCGGGTTTGCGCCGAGCTTCAGTCCCTCGCGGCGGAGGGGGCCGCCGGCGAGCATGAGAACCACTGGCGCGCGGAAGGCGGAGGAGAAGCTCTCGTCGCGTGGTCGACGACGCCCCTCCTCGACGAGGCGGGGCGGCCGCACTTCCTCATCTCCGGGATCGACATCACGGAGCGGAAGCGCAACGAAGAGGAGCTGAGGCGTTCGCGAGCTCGCCTGGTCGAGGCGGGAGACGCGGAGCGGCGGCGCCTCGAGCGCAACCTCCACGACGGCGCGCAGCAGCGACTCGTGTCGCTCTCGCTCGCGCTGCGGCTCGCGCAGGCGAAGCTGAAGGCGAACGCCGACGAGGCCGGCAAGCTCCTCGGGGCCGCGTCCGATGAGCTGGCGCAGGCCCTGGAGGAGCTACGAGAGCTCGCGCGCGGCATCCACCCAGCCGTCCTCTCCGACCGCGGCCTCCCCGCGGCCCTCGAGGCGCTCGCCGGCCGGGCTCCCCTTCCGGTCGACGTCCGCGCCCCGGACGAGAGGCTTCCGCCCCAGGTCGAGGCTGCCGCATACTACGTCGTCTCGGAGGCCCTCACGAACGTCGCGAAGTACGCACAGGCATCGACGGTGGACGTCCGCGTCGCGCGCCTGAACGGCCGTGCTGTGGTCGAGGTGGCGGACGACGGGGTCGGTGGCGCCGATCCGCTCAGGGGCTCAGGGCTGAGGGGTCTCGCGGACCGCGTCGAGGCGCTCGACGGCCGGCTGCACGTCGAGAGCGTGCAGGGCCGCGGGACTCTCATCCGCGCGGAGATCCCATGCGTGTAGTCCTCGCGGACGACTCCGTGCTCCTGCGCGAAGGGGTCGCTCGGATTCTCGAGGACGCGGGTTTCGACATCGTCGGCCAGGCCGGGACGGCTGACGACCTCATGCTCAAGGTGCGGAGCTACAGCCCTGACGTGGCCATCGTCGACATCCGGATGCCACCGACCCACACCGACGAGGGCCTGCGGGCGGCTCAGGAGATCCGCGAGAAGCACCCTGGGATCGGTGTCCTCGTCCTCTCGCAGTACGTCGAGCCCGCGTACGCAATGGAGCTCCTCGCCGAGAGCGCGGAGGGAGTCGGTTACCTCCTTAAGGACCGCGTCTCCGACGTGCGCGAGTTCGCGGACGCCGTGCGCCGCGTGGGGGAGGGCGGCTCCGCCCTCGACCCGACGATCGTCTCGCAGCTCGTCGGCCGCAGGCGGCGGAACGACCCGATCGATCAGCTCACGCCCCGCGAGCGCGAGGTCCTCGGCCTCATGGCGGAGGGACGCTCGAACTCCGGCATCGCCGAGCAGCTCGTCGTGACGGAGCGGGCCGTCGAGAAGCACGTGACGGGCATCTTCGCGAAGCTCCGGCTGCCCGCGGCCTCCGAGGACCACAGGCGCGTTCTCGCCGTGCTCGCGTATCTGCGGGCGTAGGGCTAGCCGCACCCTCGAACGCCTGTTGGCCGCATCGTCGCGGCAGGCGCGGCACGTCAGGGTGCCCGGCATGAGGTTCAAGCTTTTCATCGGATTCGTCGCCTTCGCCATGCTCGCGCTCGCGCTTGCCGGTTGGGCAGTCGACGGCCTCCGCTGGGCGATCCCAGCTCGTGCCTGACGTAGTACGTTTGCGGCGAGGCACCAGGAACGTCATGAAACGACCAACCGGGGCAGTCACATTTCTCTTCACGGACCTCGAGGGGTCCACCGGCCTTGCGCACAGCCTGAAAGAGCGCTGGAGCCCGGTGCTCGTCCAGCACCGGCAGCTCATCTGCGACCCCGCGACCGCGGCTGGAGGGAGGGAGATCGACCGTCGGGGAGACGAGCTCTTTCTCGCCTTCGAGGAAGCGGAGGCGGCGGCGAGGGCCGCGATCGAGGCGCAGCTGGCGCTCGCGGCCCACGACTGGGTCGACGACACCGAGGTTCGCGTGCGAATGGGGATGCACACGGGGGAGGCGATCTACGCCGACGAGGACTACCTCGGGATCGAGGTCCACAGGGCCGCCCGCATCTCCTACGTCGGCCACGGGGGGCAGATCCTGCTCTCGCAGGCAACCGCCGCTCTTCTGCCGAGCGACCTCCAGGTGCGCGACCTCGGGGAGTACTGGCTGCGCGGCCTCCCGGAGCCGGAGCGGATCTTCCAGCTCGAGGTTCCGGGTTTGCCGTCGGAGTTCCCTCCACTTCGCTTCGCCGACGACGCCTCGGCCTCGCCCGCCCCGTCGACGTCGCTCCGGGTCGTGCTCGCCGACGACTCCGTCCTCCTCAGGGAGGGGATCGCCGTGCTTCTCGAGCAACAGGGCTTCGAGGTGGTGGCCCAATCGGACAATGCCGATGACCTCCTGCTGAAGGTGGAGGCGGCCAAGCCGGATGTCGTCATCGTGGACATCCGCATGCCACCCGGCCACACCGACGACGGCCTCCGCGCCGCGCAGCAGATCCGGGCCCGCCATCCCGGCACCGGCGTCCTGCTGCTCTCGCAGTACGCGGAGGCCGCCTACGCCCGCGACCTCCTCGAGGCCGGGGAGGAAGGCGTCGGCTACCTCCTGAAGGACCGCGTGGCGGATATAGAAGGCTTCGCCGACGCTGTGCGGCGGATCGTGGCGGGCGAGCTCGTCCTCGACCCTGAGATCCGCCTCGTGCGCCAGTAAACGGGTTGACTCGGCGCCAGGGGCGACGGATGATCCCTCGCCTGGTGCCGAGCCCTAGCAGCAAGAAGAACGCAGCGCCCGTGGCCAAGCCGGTGGCGGGCGCCGCGCTGGCGGCCAGCTTTCGCCGCTTTCCGCAGGCGAACCTGCAGCAGCGGGTCGGCGCGGCAGCCAAGCGCTGACCGTGCGATAGGCTCGGGCGCGTGCCGGAACTGGACGACCTGGCCGAGCGCCTCCGGCAGCTCGCACTGTCGCTTCCCGAGACCTACGAGGACGAGCCGTGGGGAAACCCGGTCTTCAAGGTGGGGGAGAACAAGATGTTCGCCTCGATGTCCGTCGCCGAGGAGTGCGTCCGGATCACCCTGAAGCTCACGGCGGAGGAGCGGGAGATGGCGCAGCTCTTGCCCTTCGTGTCGACGGCCCGCTGGGTCGGACGTTATGGCTGGATCACTGCCGAGGTCACGGACGAGGAATCGCTCGACGCCGCGCTCGAATGGCTCCGCGAGAGCTACTGGCTCAAGTGCCCGCCGCACCTGCAGAGCGCGGTCGAGGAGAGCTAGAGCTCGTCGGGCGAGGCGAAGCGGTACATGAAGGGCCCGCTCACGCCGCCGACCGCGAAGATAACCCCCAGGAAATCCTCGACGGCGCGTGCGTTCTCGAGCCCGCCGGACGAGACGGGCTCGTAGCCGGCATCGCGAATCAGTCGCTCGGTCACCGCCCGCGCCTCGTCGTCGGCCGCGTAGACCATGCTCGGCCTTGACTTGGCCTCGCCGAGGCGATCGTAGAGATTGGCGAAGTTGGCATTGAACGCCTTCGCGACCGGGCCGCCCGTAAGCGAGCGCACGTATTCGGCGAGCGACTCGAACCCGGCGGGCCGCGGGCCGCGCACGGCGTTCACGGCGTCGATCACCGGCACGCCGTCGAGGCCGCTCACCCCGGCAACCGCATCGGCGATCGACCTCTGCGGCACCGCGAGGAGCGCCGCGTCCGAGCCTGAAGCGTCCCCGCCCTCGTGCCCGATCTCTGTCACTTCGTGCCCGGCGGCTCGCCACAGCTTCGCGAGCCCACCGCCGACATTCCCGCGCCCGATCACGGTCACCTTCATCTCGCCCTCTGGCTCCTAGTCTGCCTGCGGGTCGTCCGCAGCGTCCTGGCCGTCGTTCTCTTCGGGATCCGGAACGGGGGAGCCTTCCTCGGTGGGCTCGGGATCTTGCTCGGCCGGGGCCTGAGTATTCTCTGCATCCATGGTGAAGGTCATTCTGCCTGACGAATCGGAGCTTGAACTTCCCGACGGGGCGACGGGCCTCGACGCGGCGCGCGCGATCGGCCCGAAGCTCGCCGAGCAGGCTGTCCTTTTGCGCTCGAACGGGACCGTGCGCGATCTTCGCCTACCGGTCGAGGACGGCGAGCACATCCAGATCCTTACGATCAGGGACAAGGAGGATCCGGACGCTCTCTACGTCCTTCGCCACTCCGCCGCCCACCTGCTCGCCGAGGCCGCGCGCCGCCTCTACCCGGGCACGAAGGTGGCGATCGGGCCTCCGATCGAGAACGGCTTCTACTACGACTTCGAGTTCCCGGAGCCGATTCGCGAGG